>JAJYHS010000134.1 GCA_021784635.1 bacterium | reverse complement strand
CTATGTTTTGCACGCGCGAACCCTTCATCCCCACACATGCACCGACCGGATCCACCGCAGGATCTTTTGATATTACCGCGATTTTCGCACGTTGCCCCGGTTCACGAGCTGCGGCCATTATTTGCACTATCCCGTCGTAAATTTCAGGCACTTCAATTTCAAATAGTTTCATCAAGTAGCGCTCGTCCGCGCGTGACATGATGATTTGTGGGCCACGAGTGGTTTGACGGACATCTGCAATAAACCCTTGGATGCGATCACCGGGTTTATATTGTTCACCCGGAATTTGTTCGCGCGGAGGGATATAGGCCTCTGTACGGCCTAAATCGACCACGATTGCGCCGCGCTCAACTCGGCGGGCAATTCCCGAAGCGATTTCGCCTTTGCGCTGTTCAAATTCATTAAATATTATATCACGTTCGGCATCACGTACTCGTTGTGTGATAATTTGTTTCGCCGTTTGCGCGGCAATTCGGCCAAGATCACCCGTTTCAAGTTTAACGCCGATTGAATCGCCCACTTGTGCTTCAGGGTCGAGATCACGCGCCTCCGTTTGTTTAATCTCAACTTCTTCGTCGATAAAATCTTCGTCCTTAACTACTTCTTTAAATTCGTACAACTCGACGTCGCCGGCTTCTTCGTTATATTGAGCCTCAATGTCACGGTAGGTCCCCCACTTTTTACGTGCGGCGACCAACATCCCTTGTACAACAGCATCGACAACAACTTGCTTATCGATCCCCTTATCCTTGCCCACTTGTTCGATGATGCGGCTCAATTCAGAAAACATATTGACGTTATCGGCCATGGCTTACCTCTCTGCGCGTCGGCATAGTATTGCTAACCTCACGATTTGCGCCGTCAACTAACGTTGCCTCGCGCCTTTACCTTCATCGAAATCAAACACTGTTTGAGCTCGTTTGATATGTTCGTAAGGAATTTCTATTTCCACCTCTTTAATTTGCAAAAAAATCGAATCTTCGTTCGTACTCTTTAATATCCCCGCCATTGAAACTCCATACTTCTCTGCACCTGGCAGCGGCGCGCAAAGAACCAATTTGACTTTGTTGCCAATCGATTTCGCGAAGTGAAGTGGCTCACGCAATACCCGCTCTAATCCGGGGCTCGAAACTTCGAGTTCATACGCCCCGCCTGGTACTAAATCCTCAACATCGAGCCGCAAACTAAGAGCCTGCGAAATATTGGCACATTGATCAACCGTAACTGGAGCCGCATCGCAATCCACAAAAATGCGGACCACGCGATGTTTGGCGGCACCGTGCACATCTATGGCATATAAATAGCAGCCCTCACGCGCGCATAGCTCGCTCGCCAATAGCTTTAGTTTTTCAGTCGTTTCAGAGCTCAGCATTAATCTTAACTACACTTTATTTCATTTATTTCAAAAAAAATGAGGGCTGTTCAGGCCCTCATCGCGCGGAATGTTAGCAAATCCAACCGCTTAGCGCAAGTGTTTAAACTCAAAAACAAGCGCACGAGCCCCGTCCGAATAATAGCGTGGGCGTTCACCGCATTTCACAAACCCCACTGCTTCATAAAAGCGGATCGCAGCTAGGTTTTCAGCGTGAACTTCGAGCCAAATTCCTTCATCTTCACGGATTTGGCTCATCAAATGTTTAATTAGGGCTCGCATCGTGCCCTTTCGATGACAGTTTAACCGCGTAGCAAGAAACATAATTTCAGAGAAACCAGGTAATTGCCGGTAAAGGCAAAACGCGCACAGCTTGTCGTCATCGTCATAAACCCCAAACCCATGATGCTGGCCAATCTCGTCACGAATTTTTTCGCGCGTCCAGTTACCGCCAATCGGATATTGATAATGCTGCTCGAGCTCTCGCGCGATTTCGTAGCAAGAATCGACGTGTTGTTCGGTTAAGGTAACAATAGCCGTCATTCCGCCAAGTCGTTTCGAATATGATATTTCGAACGGAGCGATACAAACCAGTCCCTAAGACGTGCATCAACGCGCTGCTTGGTGAGATACGCCTTTATGGTCTCTTTAAAATTGGCGAAAGGCAGATTTTCGAATTTCAATTTGTTGGCTTCAAAATACGCTTTGGCTTCGTCATTTGAAACCGGAATTGTCGCCGCATCCACTTTAAATTTTAAAAAATTTTTCGCGCGCAATTTAGTCTCTACAATTTCTTTGATCTCTTTGTTCGTCGGAGATAACTCGCGCCACAGAGGGTTGTTTCTTAAACGCTTTTCAACCCGCCTAACGCTTTTATTGAATTGCTTTTTTGAAACGGGTGTCGCGCCAAACGCGGCCGCTTCTTTGGCAATAGCGATTTCTAAAAGTACCGAAGTTGTTTCATGAATGAACGCGTAGCTTTTGACCTGTTGAATATGAAGCACAGGGAGCTTTTCGCTAGGGAACAATGCACCTTCAATCAACCGGTTAAGCAAAACTTCGCGAGTCGTAACAACAGTGCCGGCCACCCAGCCGGCGTTTGTCGAAATCAAACGTGAACCGGTTGCAAAAGCAGCCGCTCCAAAAGCAGTTACGCTAAGGACGAAGACAACTAGGGCGGCAATACGAGCCGCCCGATTCCCTAATCTCATCAATTAGAACAAATATCGAATCACGAGCGATGTCAAATCGTAATTGGTCTGCTCAAGTGGCGGTATACCACCATTGTAATTGCGGTAAGCTGCCGTATTCAAAATATTTTGACCCTCGTATTTATAGCCGACGTTCATCATGTAGCGGTAATCAACCCCCACCGAAAATTGCGGTGACACTTTAAGGTCAAGGTCGGCCACAAGACCGGCGTCAACTGCATCGGATGTTAAATTTCCAATTGATCCGCCATTGTAGTAGTTTTGATAGTAGTTGCCAAAAGTGTCTTGTAATCCTGAGTATTGCCGCCGGACGTAATCCAGCGCTCCACCGAGGCTTGGTTGAATTCTGCCATTAAAGAAAACATAGCGTGCGGTTAAGCCGGCTGTGTATTGATCCATGTTCTGAAACACGAATGCGTCTTGAGTCAAATTGTTATTCGAATAACCAAAATCAACCGACAAATCCACGTTCGACGGAAATTTTTCCCCGAGGCTCAGCATGAATGCGCCAAACGAGGTAACGTTTGACTGATGATAATTGATTTGGCCAAGCGTCGCGCCAACGTAATATGAAGACGCCGAAGTTTTCGGTTTTGCAATTTTAGCCAGATCTTCTTTCACCATATTTTGTACATCTTGAGGAGTGGTTGTCTCACTTGCACTAGAATTTTGACTGGTCGTCGAAGCCGTATTTTGGTTCGGTAATGCCGCCGCAGGAGCTACAACAACCACGGTCGGAGATGTGGTTGGCGCAGTTGGCGTTTGCGCCGCTGTTGGCTGAGCCGCCGTCGCTGTTGTCGCTTGTGAAATCGCCGGCATAAGTTTGTTCATTGAGTTTAAGATTTCGCGTTGCCGCTGCTCTTCCGCGGCAATTCTCGCTTGCTCAAGCTTGTCTTCGATTTTTTGTTCTGTTTGCAATTCGGTCTGTTTCTCGAGTTGCTGTAATTGTTCAGCATTCGATTCGGCTATTGGTGCCGCCTCAATAACTGTAGTCGGCTGAGTTTGCATATCCACCGTCGATGCCGGCACCTGTTGTGGAGCAGCAGCCGTTACAGTCGGGGCAGCGACTGCAGGTGTCGCAGCACTTGCCGTCATTTGAGTTGTTGAAGGAATAGACGTAGTTGACGGATTAGAAATTATTGATGTGTCGGTTGTCGTAGTGGTTGCGGGCGCAGAAGCCGTCGTTTGAGCCGCTGTATCAGTCGTAGTTGCTGCCGGGCTAGTTGAAGTTGCGGCCGTAGTCGACGTTGTTGTTGGCGTGGGCGCGGCCAAAGTTGTCACCGTAACGCCATCAGCAGTCACGCTATTTGACGGTGCTGGAGTTGCGGTGCTCGTAGTTGTTGTTGCCGCAACTGTGCTTGCTCCAGTTGAAGAAGTCGAGCTGGTGGCCGCATAGCTGGCGACGGAAAAAAATGCTACGGCTGCCAACAAGGCAATCAAACGACTATAGATTCTCATTTTTATTTTCTCCTTCTAAAGGAATAACCGACGCATAGTAGCAAATTCTTGCGCATAGCGTAATAGGAAAAAATTTCAACTCCCAAATTCGTTGGATCTTGCTGACTTAGCTGATAAATACCAAGTTTCGTAATTTATGGCTCTGTGGTGGAATTGGTAGACGCGCTGGACTCAAAATCCAGTGCCCGCAAGGGCGTGAGAGTTCGATTCTCTCCGGAGCCACCATCAATATACCACGCCACATTTTTTATACCCAACTGCCCATCAAACCGTTAGACTCGTTGAAAACTAAATGAAAACCCTATGTAAGAAGGAGGACCCACTCATGAACGAATCGAACGTTGATTCGAATAATGTTGCACCCGCCGACCGCCGAGATTTCTTTAAAAAAATGCTGGCCTTAGCCGGCGCCGGTGCCTTCTTTCAACTTTTTTCAAATTCAAAAGCTTTTGCAGCGCTAAAGCCGGCAACTTCACCGTCCTGCAAAGCGCCCGCTGCAGCTCTTGGTTATGTCAATAATCTTGCCGTCGCCTTGAAGAACCATAAAATTGCCAAAACGGCCAAGACTGTAAATGGCAAAACGTGGACGCCACTAGAGCAACATTGCGCCAACTGCATGTTCTTCGGTAAAAACCAAGGCAAAAATGTTCCCACTTGTGCGTTAATGCCGCCCAGTTGCGCCGTGAGCCCCCATGGTTCATGCAATGACTGGAATGCGAAGTCATAAATCACGTACCGACAATAACTAAATAAAATAATAGAGAGGCAACATGAGATTAACAAATTTGATTTACAGCTCGTTGTGTGTGATGATTTTTGGTTTGTTTGCTCTGCCGACTGTTGGATACGCTGGAGGTATCCCACTTGGACAATCGGCTATTAACGCCGACTTAGGATTTGCACTTGGCGGAGCGGACCTTGGCGCCGACTACGAATACGGATATTCGATGAACTACAGCGTGGGTGCGTATCTTCGTGATATCCCCGATAGTACTGGGTCGACCACGGCCAGCGGGTTAACGACTTTCGGCGCTTTTATTCGGCCGCATTTTTCAAAAGCAAATTGGGATTTTTACGTCTCTCCTGGATTTGGCTTAGTATCATA
>JAJYHS010000033.1 GCA_021784635.1 bacterium | reverse complement strand
TACAAATCGAATGGCTGAGGCGTCCAAAAAATTAAAAGAAGGACGAAAACTTCAAGATGACCTCACACTTCTTATCGCAAAGCTCAAAGCCGAACCTTCGCAAGCGGCAAAACTTCGCGGCGAGATCGACTCCCTAAAAGAAAAAGTTGCGTCGCTTAAAGAAATAGAAAAAGAGACCCGCACTCTCACCAAAGAAGATTTAGCTGTTCAAGCTCACCACGACACAAAGGTTTCGTATCTTGAGATTTTCAAAGAAAATAAGCCGAAAACTTTTAAAGAAGCGTGGGACGAATTTCAAAAAGAATACGATGGAGCTGCAACTTATTTCGAATTATTTCAAGACTGGTATTACGACACGGCCCGACCGGGTCGAGGGCAAGATGCGGCCATGGACGTCGTGGCGCTTATCGGCGATCCTGGCACTGGCAAAACGTTTTTATTTAAAAAAATCGCCAAAGTATTATTTAACAATCATATTGTTGAAGTAAACGGCGGCGATTACCAAGACAAATATGCGGCGACCTCGTTTACCGGCGGCAGTCCGAATCTCGTCGGTTATGAAGAAGGCTCTTGGATTCAAAATAAAATTCGACAGTATAGAGATGGCGCTGTCTTATTAATCGATGAATTTACTCGCATGCACGAAGACATCGTAAACAATAGTCTTCTGCATTGGTTCTCGGACAACGGAGGCGCTCTTTCTGATACAAAAGGCCGGACGGCAAGCATGAGAAATATCCTTGTTGGTCTGACTTCTAACCTTGGTGAAGGCGAATTGACACCTGATATGCGACAGTCAGAAATTAGAACCTTTGCAGAAGAACACGGAATGATTCCGGCTCTTTTGCGACGCATCCGTAAGTTCTATGTTTTACGCAACAGCGATGTTAAAGGCCAAGGTGCGTTTATCAGATTCAAATTAAATTTGCTTACCGACACCGGATACGGAACCGACAAAGACATTGGCCTATCATTTGAAAACGAGGCCGATATGGCCGGATATATCGAAGCAAATTTGCGCCGCGAATTTAAAGACACGCGAATCAACGCGTCAGATGTCGAAAATATGATTAATTCGCAAATCAGATCAAAATTCGAAAGACTTCTGGCAAGCCAACGGTATATGACCGACGAAGATCAAATTGTGAAAGAGCGGGTTGTTCCGGGCGATAAAGTTGAAGCTTATATTGATCCGGCTAACCCTGAAGCGGGCGTACAGTTTCGCGTGTTGCATTAGTATCAATCGATTTAGGAGGGCGCACCGAGTAGCGTAACGACAGCTTTGTAATTGTTAGCGGCAGTCCGCTCTGGTAAGACAGAATTGCAAGCAAAGGTAACGGAGCTCACTAAATGATTGAATGTCTTAATTTTTGCGATGGCAAATGGCAGAAACCATCAGGCGAAGAATTTCACGTCACAAATCCGTACAACAATGAGGTAATTGGTAAAACGCGCGCAAGCACGGCAAAAGATCTCGACAACGTCGTCGCGGCGGCAGCCAAGGCGCAACTCACCTGGCGCGAATGTCCGATGAAAGAACGCGCGCAAGTACTATTTCGTTTTCGCGAAATTTTATTGCGCGATTTGTACGCCTTGAATCACGACGGCTTAAACGAACCCGGCGAAAATAAAATCGCCCGGCAAATTTCAAGCGAATGCGGCAAAACGCTTGGCGAGGCTCAGGCTGAAATTTTAAAAGGAATCGAAGTCACCGAATTTGCCCTTTCGCTGCAAAATCTCGATATCGGTGGAAGCCTTGAAGTTTCGCGTGGAGTTTTTTGCGAGTACCGCCGCGAACCGCTCGGTGTAGTTGCGGGGATAACGCCTTTTAATTTTCCGGCCATGGTGCCGATGTGGATGATTCCGATTGCACTGGCACTCGGTAACAGTTTCATCTGGAAGCCCTCTGACAAAACCCCCCTTACTTCACTTCTCATTGCTGATGCGCTGGCACAAGCGGGCTTGCCACGCGGAGTGTTTTCAGTTGTACAAGGGGGTCGCTCCACAGTTGAAATGATTTTGGATCATCCCCAAATTGCGGCGATTGGTTTTGTCGGCTCGACGGCCGTAGCAAAAACAATTTACCAACGAGCATCGCAAAATTTGAAGCGCGTACTTGCACTGGGTGGTGCTAAAAATCATATTTTTCTCATGCCCGACGCCGATTTTGAACTCACGACTCGCGGAGTGGCTGACTCGTTTACCGGTTGTGCGGGTCAACGGTGCATGGCCGCCAGTGTGTTGTGCGCGATTGCTAGCTCCGCACAAGAACAAGCCAAAATCGATAAACTCATTGCTGGAATCGTCGAACAAGCTAAGCAAATTTCGTTGGCGTGCACAAATCGCGAATACGACACCGGCAATGCGAAAAACGAACGTAACGCCAATGACGAACGCACCATGGGTGCGATTATTTCTACTGATTCACTGAAGCGCCTTGAGACTGCAATCGCCAAAGCTAAAGAAAATGGGGCGACAATTGCGCTCGATGGCCGTAAACCGAAGGTGCCGCCGCCATTTAAAAATGGCAATTGGCTCGGTCCGACTATTCTCGATCACGTAAAACCCGGCAGCCACGCAGCCGTTGAAGAATTATTTGGTCCTATTCTCAGCATCATTCGATGCCGCTCCCTTGATGAAGCGCTCGAAATTCAAAACGCATCGGTTTACGGCAATGCTGTATCGGTGTTCACGCAAAACGGCGGTGTCGCCGATTATGTCGCTCGTCGTGGCAAAGCCGGAATGGTCGGAGTCAATATCGGCGTACCCGTTCCACGCGAACCATTTTCGTTTGGCGGCATCGCCGCTTCGAAGTTTGGCCAAGGTGACATCACTGGCGTACATAGTCTCAATTTGTGGTCGGATGTGAAAAAAATTACGACAAAATGGGCCGTCCAAAAAGACACCACATGGATGGGCTAACGTACGAGAAGACTTACTCTTCAAGCGCGAGGTTTCGAAAATGGCAATAACAGATCCTATCACAAAAATTTCAGATCCCCTCGAACAGCTCAAAAAATGGTACGAGGACGCAAAGAAAACATCGCTACCTAACCCAAATGCATTTATGCTGGCGACGGTCGATCAAAATGGCGTGCCAAGATCACGGGTCGTGCTAATGAAAGCGCTACGCTCTGAAGGAGTTGTTTTTTTCACAAACTATGAAAGCCAAAAAGGTCGAGACCTGGCTCACGATCCGCGTTGCTCGGCGCTCTTTTTTTGGGACCAACTTTTTCGTCAGGTTTTTATAATCGGGCAGGCCGAAAAAACTTCGCGTGCCGAATCCGAAGACTATTGGGCAACTCGTCCGCGTGAGAGCCAACTGAGCCAATGGATTTCAAAACAATCCGAACAAGTTACCAGCCGCGATCAACTCGAAAACGAACTTCGCATGGCACGTGACAAATTTGCCAATCAAACGATTCCATGCCCGAAACATTGGGGCGGTTATGTCATTCATCCCACTTACGTCGAGTTCTGGACGGGTCGCGAGGGCCGGCTCCATGATCGCATCACCTATCAAAAAGTCGAGGATGGTTGGCGCGAAGCAAGACTTTACCCGTAAATGCGCGCTACAATAAATAGGGGTCATAGATAAGCTTAAAAGCGGCTCAACGTGCGGCTTTGAAGGCGGAGTGACCCAAAGGAGTCAATTATAGGCACCGTTGTAGTCATTGAAAATGACCTCAAGGTTCGCCAAGAAATTCTTCGGTATTTGCGCGAACTCGAAGTCGATGACATGAAAGAATTCCCGTCCCACCGGGAATTTGAGCGTTATTACTTTGGTGGGCTCGTTCGCCCGGCGAATACAAAAGAAATCAAATCGCACCCGCTCGAAGGCCTGCCGCCCAACGTCGTACAGTTTATCAATACGGCGACGCTTGCTAAAGAACCGGCGTTTCAAGACGGCACAACAGAAATTGAGATTGATGCAACAAACGGCCAGATTTTGCGCGTCAATGTTGCAAAAATTTTTGGCCACACTGTTACCGACCTTGTCAGCCAAAACGTGGCTCTCGAAGGCGTCACAATCGAACTCTGCCGTCCGCTTTTTAAAATGGCTCTTGAATCAATAAAAAACGGCGGCAAGAATTCACAACCTCTGGTATTTCAATCAGACAAAACCGATGTCTGGATCGTTGAAGTGAGCGGTCGGTTTGCAGAAAAAACATTCGTATTAAAACTAACCGATAAAACTCGGGACGTCGAAAAAGCGCTGGGTAAAGACGCCGATCTCAATGATAAACAAAAAGAAGAAGAAAATAAAAATCCTGTCGACCTCATCCTCTTCCGCTTGCCCGGCCAAAAAACTGCAGAAATGCGTAAATGGGTCACAAAAACGGCAACCCTGTTGAAAAAGGCTGAACGGTGGCCGCCGGAGAATCGACCGAAATTCGTGGCCCTTCGCTACGAGGACGATCCCGAAGAAAAGGCATCGTACAACCATCCGTTTATTGACGATCTCCTGTGTCTGCCGCTTGATCGCCTTATATTTCTACAAAAAATAGAAGTCGTATTGGCATTACCCAAGAAAACATCCCCCAGTTTTTTGTTTGTTCAAGAGACCGAAGAAAAAGTCGAGGTGGCAAAACGCGTTTACCTCGAACGGTTTTGCGATCAAGGTTTTGCAATGGCGAACCCGGTACCACTTAAAACCGGTACGGCAGGGCATTTTTATTTTCGCTTTCCCGGTCAGGAGCAACTTCTTGATTTTTATGGCAAAGTGATGCGCTCAGAAACCCATCCCGAACGTGAGGGTGAGTTTTTGATTTATTTCGCGTTTTTTGGTCTCATTAAAGACAATAACCGTGAACTGCGACAGTATTTGCAACGCGATACCGCTCACAAACAATTTGTCGATACTGACCCTAATCATTTTAAATTTAGTCGCGACAATATTTTTCTTTCCGACGAAGAAAAAAAGAAAAAGACATTCGTCGTTCTCGACGCCGACGAACATTCAGCGCGCAGCATTTACGATTATGCCATCAAAGAAATCGACAATATTGATGTCATTTGGGACGACAGTTACTACAGCTTTCTAAAATCGTACGTCGAAAAGAAAGATAAAGACGAAAAACCGCCGCCGGCCGTAGCGCAAGATTTTTATACGGATATGGTTTCGTTTTTGATCGGCACTGATATGGCTCTAC
>JAJYHS010000182.1 GCA_021784635.1 bacterium | reverse complement strand
GGTTTCCAAACAAATATCGGGCGGTTGTCGCTTTTGATGGCGGAATATCATATCAAACAATGATTAACGCAATCTCGGCTGTGCGCAGTTATCGTGATAGATCGGCGACTCCAGAACCGGACTCAGGCACTTCGCGAATGCCGTCGTCGACAACGGCAAATAACCAATTTGCCGAGCAGGGTATTGCATTATTCCCAGAGGTTGTAATTTCGGAGTGGAGCAAAGGTAAGTAGAGATATGGCATTGGTGAGAAAGAAAAAGCGGCACATGCTCGAAATGGGGCTCAACATTACCTCCCTCATCGACGTGCTCACGGTTATTTTGTTTTTTCTTGTTAAAAGTATGAGTGTCACAACAGCAGCCGTTAAACCGCCGCCGGATATACGATTGCCGGCTGCCGTAAGTAATTCGAAGGTAGTCGAAGCGACGTCGGTCGCGCTTTCACTTCGCGATTTGCGAGTAAATGGCCAGGTCATTCTTACGTTAAAAAATGGTAAGTTTGCGGCGGCGCAATTGAGCCGTGACGGGCAAGAAATTAAAGTACTCCAGACGGCTCTGACAAAAGAACGGCAGAAAAAGCTTGCGTTGTTTAAGGGCGTGTCGGGCAAAAAATTTTTAGCTCCTCGAAAAATTCTAATTCAAGCTGACAAGGATTTGCCGTTTGATACGATAAAATATGTTCTGCACACGGCAGCTGTAGCCGGTTATACTGATTATCAATTTGTAGTGATTCAAAAGTCTGCGCGCGCACCTGCCTCGACGCCGTAGCTGTCAATAATCGGAGGACAAATGAAATCACCAGCGAATAACATCTTACGCCTATTTGTTTATTGCGGCCTCTTTCTTGGCGTCTTCAGCACAATGAGTTGTGCAACTAAAAAAGTAAATCCAAATGCGGTTCAATCGTATCGTTGGCTAGAAAAAGTTCACAGTAAAAAAGCACTGGCGTGGGTGAAAGGTCAGGACGCGAAGACGTGGGCGGTGCTTGCGCATGACCCGCGCTATCCAAAAATGTTAAAAGAAGTGACAGCCCTTTTAACCAACAAAAATCGCATACCCTTTATCGACATGTACAACAATACATATCGCAATTTTTGGGAGGGCAAAAAACACGTTTGGGGGATTTGGCGTTGGACAACTGACCGTGAATATAGAAAGAAGCACATTGTTTGGCGAACTCTTCTCGATTTAGATGCGTATAACAAAGCGACGCACAAGCACTGGGTTTTCGAAGGTTCGAACTGTTTGCCGCCGTCTTACAATGATTGTCTTGTGAGTTTGTCAAATGGTGGCAACGACAAATTTGTAGTTCGTGAATTTAATATTGCCAAAGCCAGTTTTGTGAAAAATGGTTTTTTTATCCCGGCAGCGAAAACAACGGTCAATTGGGTGAATCAAAATACGCTTTTAGTCAGCACCGATTGGGGACCGGGTTCGTTAACTACATCGGGTTATCCGCGTGAGGTACGCGTCTGGAAGCGCGGCGAGCCCCTCAATAAAGCTAAAATAATTTTTCAGGGCAAGACGTCGGATGTGGATTCATCGGGATGGACGAGTTTTCATCCCAAGTCCAAAATGGAGTTTGTCGAACGTGACATTACTTTTTATAGAGCGATCGATTATGTCCTGACCCCGAAGGGTAAGCTAGAAAAAATACCCTTCCCCGAGTCTGCAAATTTTGAAGGTGATTTTCACGGCTTTTTGTTGGCGTCGATACGCCACACGTGGGATTTGAATCACAAAAAGATCAAGGCGGGCTCGGTTGTTACATTGCCGATAACCGATATGAATCGCCGTGATTCCGCAAAATATATTAAAATTCTGTATACCCCCGACAACCGTTCGGCATTCGAACATTTGGCTGCGAACAGAAGTTCGCTCTATTTGACAATCTTGCACGACGTACGTGGTCAAGTGTACCAAGTGCAGCGCATTGGTAGTCGTTGGGTTTGGCATCGGTTGCCTTTTCCAGACAACGGTATGCCGCACATTTACGACACCACGCCGTTTTCTAATCGGGCACTCGCTTATTACCAAAGTTTCACTGTGCCGACGTCGCTTTATCTCATTCGCGGGCGCAGTTTAACAAAATTGAAATCACGCCCACCGGAGTACAACGCTCGCGGAGTTGTAGTGCATCAGTATTGGGCGACAAGTCGAGACGGAACAAAAGTCCCTTACTTTGTCATTGAAAAGGCGGATACAAAATACAACGGTAAAAACCCGACGTTACTGTACGGTTATGGCGGCTTTGGAATTTCAGAAACGCCGTTTTACCTCGGCTCGATCGGTAAGATTTGGATTGATCATGGCGGAGTGTACGTACTGGCAAATATTCGGGGCGGTGGTGAATTTGGCCCCGCCTGGCATGACGCCGCAATTAGACAACATCGAATGAAAGCGTTTCAAGATTTTGCGGCAATCACGCGTAATTTGTTTCAACGAAAGATTACTTCGCCTCATCATTTAGCCATCGAAGGCGGCAGTAACGGGGGTTTGCTTGTTGGCGTCGCCTTCACCCGGCACCCGAGTTATTATAAAGCGGTGGTTTGTGAATCGGCTTTGTTGGATATGATGAGATATACCAAAATGCCGCCCGGTGCGAGTTGGATTGGTGAATACGGTAACCCCGCAAACCCGAAAATGGCAAAAATTATTATGAGCTATTCGCCCTATCAAAATGTGAGACCGGGAGTTCATTATCCGAAAGTATTTTTTTACACGTCGACCAATGACGATCGCGTTCAACCCGGTCACTCGCGTAAAATGGTTGCGCGGATGGAGCAATATCATGACTCAGTTTTGCTTTACGAAAACACCGAAGGCGGTCATGGCGCGGCGGCGAACATTAAAGAAGAAGCTAAACAGCTCGCATTGAAGTACACCTTTCTCTATCAAGAACTGATGAACTGACAGAAAGTCCGGCACTTATATTGCAAAATATTGTAGAATGGCAAAACCCGCGTGTTTACGCCATTTAGGTATTGCCCTAGTGGCAATTATTGTTAGTTTTTTGCCGTTTTTTGGCTATGCCGATAATTCACAAGCGCAAAATTATTCATTAATTCACTCCCAAGGGATGGCGGCTCTTGCACGCCTGCAATTCTTAAACGGTTTAAGTAAGACGGATCCGCTTAATATTTCACCAAAAGAACTCCGCGAAAAAGTATTGCTCGCATTGGCTGCAAATCAACAGGTTATCGAATATACGGAGCATGAGAAATTAACACCGAGTGAGTTGGCAAAATTGGTGTCCATTGAAAAGCGAATTGCTGGTTCGCTCAGTGATAAAATGTTTATTGCACTTACCGACTATAACGATACGAAAGATCACAAGGCTAAATTGCGAGCTGAGGCGTTCTGGGCGGCATTTGAAAACTATCTTATGGGGCGGGCAAAGCAAGTTGCGACGGCTCATGAGTTCCAAGATATACAGCCGGGTACGCGTCGTCGAAAGCGAGTCGGCGCGATAATGGCCATTGCAGCTCGAGATCGTGCGTTTTATTTTAATTTAAATATCTTGTACAAGTTTTTTATACAGTTTGATCACCGTTCAATCGAGCTTGATAAAACAAACGGATTTTATCATTTTATTTCGGTAGGATGTGCAGCCGGCGTTCTGGCGTCTGGCTATTTGAGTTGTTATACTCATGACCCGACTGCCGCGGCTGTTCTGGCGCCATTTTTGGGCGTAGTTTACACGGGGTACACTTACAGCCAAAGTAATGCTCAGCGCCCGGCCTATGGGTTTTTGTATAAAAAGCGGAGTTATTTTTTCAGTCAAATTATACCGGTAAACAAAGTCGCTGAGTTTAAAAGTTTGGGCGGCAATTGTGCCGCCCTTCTAAATACACAATAGTCTACAGTCTGTTGCTAAGCTTGTTTTACAAATTGGATGTCGAGAGAAATGTTCACGTCATCGCCCACAAGAACGCCTCCCGTTTCTAAAGCTGCATTCCAAGTCAGACCAAAGTCTTTGCGTTTAATTTTGGTTGTTCCCGATACGGCCATTTTGATGTTGCCCCACGGATCTTTGACCTCTTCGCTTGGGCTCTCCATTTCAAGCGTGACTTGTTTCGAAACTCCATGAATCGCAAGATCACCTATCACTTTAAAGCCATCGCCTGATTTTTCAAGTTTCTGCGATTTAAAGGTGATGAAAGGATATTTTTCGACGTCGAAGAAATCCGCACTCTTTAGATGGGCATCGCGCTTTTCTTCGCGTGAGTTAATACTGTTGGCTTCAATTTTGACGTCGATGTTGAATTTGCCTGGGTTGGCCGGATCAAAAACCAACGTACCGCTCATTTTTTCAAAACCACCGTGTACTTTCGCAATCATCATGTGTTTGACGCTAAAAGATGCGCTCGAGTGCGATGGATCAATTTGATATTTGCTCATGTGGCCTCCTTATTGGCTATCGCTATGTTTCATATACATTATCGGTGTTTTTGATTTTATATTAGATGGATTAATATAGAAATACTTTTCAATGTAATGCATAATAAAACCGGTGGATCTCAATGAAATTGTAATATTCATTAAAGTTGTACAGGCGGGCAGTTTCACAGAAGCGGCAAAGCAGTTGGCTATGCCGAATTCAACTGTTAGCAGCAAAATCTCGTCGCTTGAAAAGAGACTCGGTACAACCCTCATTCGACGGACCACGCGCCGTTTAAGTATTACACCAGCCGGAGACGCCTACTTTAAAAAATGTTTAACCGGATTTGAAGAAATTAAATCCGGCGAAGACGAAATCGTGGCCATTCAAAGTGAGCCACATGGGCTATTGCGCATAACGGCTCCGGTGGAGCTGGGGTCAAACGTATTGCCCTCCGTGGTTGCCGACTATTCCCGGCGTTATCCAAAAGTTTCTGTTGAAGTCATTTTAACCGATCGGCGGGTTGAGTTGCTTGCAGAAAATGTCGATTTAGCTGTTCGCGCCGGGCGCATGAAAGACTCCAGTCTTATAGTTAAAAAATTGGGTCAATCCATTTTTGTCCCTTTTGCATCACCCAAGTACCTCAAACGAGCCGGCAAAATTGAGCACCCACGCGATTTGCGCCAGCATGATTGCTTACACTTTACCCCACTTGGCTCCGAAATGTGGCAGTTAGTCGGATCGCATGGCACCCTTCATATTTTGGTGCCCGGCCGAGTT
>JAJYHS010000110.1 GCA_021784635.1 bacterium | reverse complement strand
TCGTTAACCTGCTTTGCGCTCAAATGGCGGCAACTTCGGTTTTAAACATTTGTTTAAAAATTTCTCCATGGCCCGATAAAAATCAAATCGGTTACCTTGATCCATGTAGCCGTGCCCTTCGTTTTGTTTCACCATGTACTCGACGTGAACTCCGCGTTTTCTAAGCGCATCAACCATTTCATTACTTTCTTGGATATTCACTCGAGGATCTTTTGCGCCGGCGGCAACAAAGAGCGGCGCAATGATGCGGTTGACGTGGTAAACTGGTGACTCCTCCCATAGCAATTTTCTGTCGGTTTTTGGATTGCCCACTTCGGCGTACATTTCTTGCAAGTAGGGCTTCCAATACGGCGGGATGGTATTCATAAATTTCAGAAGGTCAGAAACTCCGACATAGTCGACTCCGCAGGCATAGAGTTTCGGTGTGAACGTTAACCCAGCAAGGGCCGCGTAACCGCCGTACGACCCGCCGTAGATAGCAACACGTTTAGGATCGGCAATACCTTTTTTGATAAGCCAATTAACTCCGTCGGTAATGTCGTTTTGCATTTTGCGACCCCATTGCTTGAACGAGGCCTCCCAAAAACGGCGGCCATACCCGGTTGAGCCCCGATAGTTCATTTGCAAAACGGCGTAACCGCGACTCGCCAAAAACTGCACTTCAGGGTTATAACCCCACGAATCGCGTGCCCATGGCCCGCCGTGCGGGTTTACGACAACAGGCAAATCTTTGGGTTTCAATCCGCGCGGAATAGTCAAATAGCCGTGTATCAACAGGCCGTCGCGAGCGCGATATTCAATCGGCTTGACCGGACTTAATTCTTTAGGATTGAGCCACGGCGCCATTTCGGCAAGTTTGGTGAGTTTTTTTGTTTTTAAGTCGTAGAGATATTCGACGCCGGGGTTCACGTCACTCCAGGCATTTACTATAATTTTGTCTTCGTTACGATCAACGCTTGAAATGCCGATTTGTGCGGTCGGAATTTTCTTTCGCAATTGAACGAATAGTTTCTTGAGCCATGGATCAAAGAAGTGCCGTTTCATCTTCCAAGTGGTGTAGAGCGCATCCCAAAGAACGTGACGTTTTTTTGAGTACGTGACGTTGTCGAGGTCGACGTCATGACGGCCGTAGATGTATTTCTCTTTGCCGGTTTTAAGGTTCAATATAACCAAGGCGAGTTTATCACGGCCCCGGTTTGAAAGCGCGTATACATTTTTGTTGTCGAAAGTAAAAAACAGCGGGTCGACCTGAGTGGTAAAATTGGTCGTAAGCAGTTTATGAAATGGTTCGTGCTCGTTGTTGCGAACGAGAATAGTGTTATTGACGCCGTCGGTTTCAACGGCCAGTCGCAGTCGCCCTTTGTGATCGGTCATCCATCCGCCGATGTCGCCCGGATTTTTGGCAATCATTTTAAGGTGGCCGTTGTGAACATTGAGCCGATAAACATCGAAAACTTGCGGGTTAAGCTTGTTGAGTCCGACTAAAACATGATTGTGATCTTTGCCGTTCAGCGTATCAACAATCTCGGTTCGCACGCCTTTAAACGGGGTTAAAGCCAAAACTTTGCGGGTTTTAATATTCACTGAAAAAAGTTGATAATTTTCGTCGCCGTTAAAATCGCGTAAGTAAAGGATAGTGTTATTGCCCTTCCAAAACATGTCATTAATGTCGCGATCGGTTACGTCTGTAAGGCGTGTTGGCGTACCTCCATTAACTGGCCGTACATAAACATTCATCCGGTTCTTCCAAGGCGCCAAATATGCGAGGTGTTTACCGTCAGGCGACAATTCGAATTCTGCCTGCAAGGGATTGCGAAAAAAATCGCGCATCGGAATCAATCCGCTTTTTGCTTCTTTGTGATGCCACAACCCGGCACTCGTACATCCCGCCGTTGACATCGCTAACAGTAAAAAACCGAACCAAAACTTTCGCATTGAAGCACTCCTCTGATGTTCATTTAGTCTGATATTTTGAACGCGCTAATCTACATAAGTGTATGGATCAATCCGCTTTAGGGTCAAAGCCAAAGTGAGAAAATAATTTACGATTTTCGTCGTGGGTGAAGTGGCACGGAGATTGAACATCTATGGGTCCGATTGCTCGCGAGTCGAGGGATTTATGTTTGAACGGACTTTTAACTATAAACTTTCTCATAACGATGCCAAATCACGGCGTAACGGCTGGATATGGCTGATTGTGACGATTTTTTTCATTGTTCAACTGTCGCCTACACCTACCGCTTTAGCTGTGGGCAGTTACTCGAATATTTCGACCTCTTCACCGCCGCCATTACCCGTTATCGAAGGCGCGTTACAGGAACTTGTACGCGCCGACGAAAATCTTGTTTTGCCGGACGGCCTAAAGGCTGAAATCACCGCCGAAGCCGGTAGCGCTTCGGCAGAAGACGGCAAAATAAACAATAAAGTAATCGACGCCGTTGTCGGCGAAGCGGCTGCGCACATTGCGGTTACAGACGGTCCCGTGGTCGTGGAGTCAGACCTACCTAAAGCTGAAACTGACACATTTATAAGCGAGCATCCGGCTCTTGCAAAGGCGCTGAAAGAGCATCGCGCTCAGACCGTACTCGTTGAAGATCCGCCGTCGAATCAACAGTTAAGCCAGAATTACGGTACGGGACTACGTGGTGCATTTGCGCGAATTGCAAACAAATGGCGACTTCGAGTGAAGGCTGCCGGTTTGCCGTCACATCCAGGACTATCGCGTAGTGACCGCATCGAAGGTGCTGGATGGGCCGTTGCGCGAACCGGAATCTCAGCCGGGGTCTATTTCTTTATAAAAGACGTACCACTTCAACCGTTGGCGTTGGCCGCGCTCACCGGCGGCGCTTTGAGCATTTTGTTTAACGCAACCAATATTTACCACGTCGCCTCAGATGCCGGTTATATGGGATTGAACCAAACTTGGTTTAAGCAATTTTTAGCAAGACTGGGCTTGAAGAAAGTCGTGGCCAGTGTGAGTTCATACTACGAATTCACGAGCGCCGTGACCTGGTTGAGCTACAGTTTTTTGACAACAACACTTTATTGGCAAATGGGTGTTTCACCGCAAATCTTCTGGACGGCAGTAGCCGGTTTTGCCACTTCGTTTTTTTACAGCCGGGCCCTGTATCGCTGGATTCGTTTTGAAAATCCACCGCCAAGACTCGTGAAGGTTATGTTCCGCTTCGCTTGGATTCGATCATTTTTTATGTCAATTTTGGGACCATTCATTATCGCCGGTCACAATGACCCGACGTCGAACCGGTTTATTTTAGGAACGATATTAACGGGATTGACGATTTATATCGGAACGCACAGTGCTGTTCGGATTCATATAGGCCGGGCCACGCAAGGATTAGTGAATCAATTGCGAATAGCTTGGAGTAAGTTTTCGGCTAAAAGCGCGGCCTCCACAGTGCCGTGTGCCGAAATTTTAAATGTCCCCCAAATCAATCAAATCACACAGAGCGATGGCGCAAATTCACCGCAAAACTAGATCTCGCGGCTCTTTGCGAGTAGACTGCGCACATGAGGGCGGGCGTGTCATTTCGATTTTTTTGTGTCGCGGTTGGTTTAACTACTATTTTGACAACAGCCGGTTGTTTTAAAACCAAACCGCACAACCGCATTTCAAAATCAGGTAAAAAAAGGGTACGCATTGCGCTGATTCTCGATCGTGGCGGCAAAAACGACAATTCGTTTAATGAGTCCGCATATCGTGGCGCCATCAAGGCCAAGCATGATCTTGGCATTTATTTAAAATATGTCGAAGCGCCAAATATTTTGGCATACGAATCAATGCAGCGGGCGCTAGCGCAAAGGCACTTCGGTTTGATCATCGCCATCGGCTTTGGCCAGGCCGGCGGTCTCGAACACGTGGCAAAAGAATTTCCGAAGCAACACTTCGCCATCGTCGACGGCGAAGTGAACCTCCCCAACGTTAAATCGATTTTATTTGAAGAACAAGAAGGCTCATACTTGGTTGGGGCCCTCGCTTCGCGAATGTCGAAAACACATATTATTGGGTTTATTGGTGGCATGGATATTCCACTTATTCGCCGGTTTCAAATGGGTTACGTCGCCGGGGCGCACAAGTATTCGAAAAAAACCAAAGTGCTTTCCGAATATATCGGCATGACTTCCGATGCGTGGACGAACCCTTCACGGGCAAAAGAAATCGCCCTGTCTCTTTACAGTAAAGGTGCAGATATTATTTTTGTAGCGGCCGGCGAATCGAGTACCGGTGTTTTTGACGCCGCCGTCGAAGCCCACCGTTTGGCGATCGGCTGTGATTCAGACCAAGATTGGATGAAGCCGGGATATATTTTGACAAGCCTTGTGAAACACGTCGATACGGCGGTATATGCTGCGATCAAACAGCAAAAGAACGGAAAATTTAAGGGCGGAATTGAACATTGGGGGCTCAAAAACGGAGGTATCGACTTTGCACTCGATCAATACAACAAAAATTTGATCGATCAAAAGTCCATCGCCTACTTGAATCGTCTCAAACGCGAAATCATCTCTGGCAAAATCGTTGTTCCAGACTATTACAAAATGAGCCATAGATGACACCGATTTTATCGACGCGTAATTTAAGCAAGATTTATGGGGTCGAATACGCCAATCGGGACGTGAATATTGATTTTTACCTGGGGCGAGTTCACGCCGTAATTGGCGAAAACGGAGCCGGCAAGTCGACGCTCATGAAAATGCTATTTGGGTTAGAAAAGCCCCACTCTGGCGAAATTTTATATCGTGGAGAGCTTATTCAAATCAAATCTCCACAAATCGCGAAATCGCTTCAGATCGCTATGGTTCACCAACATTTTATGCTGGCCGAAAACCTTACTGTAAAAGACCATATTCAACTTGAAATTAACTCACGCAAAAAAAATTGGTGGGTTGGCCCCTATAGTCAATATTCCGAAAAAATTCGGGAGCTTCAAAATCTTTTGCAATTGAAGATTCCGCTCAACACATTGGTGCGGGGCTTATCTGTTATTCAAAAGCAGAAATTAGAAATTTTAAAAACGCTACTTTTTGACCCGCAAATTTTATTTTTTGACGAGCCGACTGCTGTTCTGCCGCCAAGTGAAGTTCGCGAGTTTTACAACCTCGTCGAGAAATTAAAAAACAAACCGACCAGTGTTGTGATTGTTACGCATAAGCTCCAAGAAGTTATGAGTTACGCTGAT
>JAJYHS010000177.1 GCA_021784635.1 bacterium | reverse complement strand
CGTCCTGAACGCGGCCTTTGGAATGCCAGTAATACCCAATTAGCACTCCCAAAATTGCTCCGACTGTTGCGCCGAAAAGAAAAAAGAGACCGCCCGCCACGAGAACCCCCTGTTCGTACAGTTCTACGGGACGACGATTCAAAACGGCAAGAATTATTCTCGACTCACTTACCCGCCGCTCACTGAACGGCGAATGGCATTGAATGCATGATGGTATATTTCGTCGTCACCTGGATCAGCAGATTTGACCATTTTTTCGTAAGCGACTTCAACCGCCTGCCATTGGCTGCCGGCTGGTAAACCAAGAATCTCATAGGCGTCAAAGTCATGACCGTTGAACTGAAAAATCACGTTCAAGCGGCGCTCTCGCCGCACGGTTTGCTCGGGGGCATTGGCAAAATCAACCGTGTGCGCAACCATCGCGTCACCTTTCGACAAAAAATTGCGCAATTTCAATCTTGGAATGCGTTTTTTGGGACGTCGCACCAGATACAAAATCAACACTAGGACCACAAGACCATTCAGGTATAAAAAATGGAGAACTTTGGGATCCATACCTCATTTTTTGCTTCGGGAGTAAACATGTCAATGAACCCATTTGATCTCCAAGCGCCGATCGCGGGCATAAAAAAAATAATCTTGGTTGGCTCAGGTAAAGGCGGAGTCGGCAAATCCACGGTCGCCGCCAACTTGGCGCTGGCCATGAAGCAATCTGGACAAAAGGTCGGCCTATTGGACGCCGATATTCATGGCCCTTCGATTCCGCGTATGTTCGGCGCTCTTTACCAAAAACCTTCATTTGTTAAAAGTGAAACGGGAAAGGCTCGCATGCAGCCACTTGTGCGCCACGGGCTTTTTCTCATGAGCATTGGGTTTATTGTTGAAGAATCGCAGGCCGTTATCTGGCGCGGCCCCATGCTTTTTAAAGCGCTCGATCAGTTCTTGCACGACGTCGATTGGGGTGAACTTGATTATCTTGTGGTCGATCTACCACCAGGCACGGGCGATGTGGCTCTCACCATGGCGCAAAGAGTTCCGGTTGCGGGGGCCGTCATTGTTTGCACTCCGCAAAATTTGGCGCTTGTTGACGCTCGCAAAGCTGTGGATATGTTTCAACAAGTCCACGTACCGATACTCGGCGTAATTGAAAACATGTCTTATTTAACTTTGCCTGGTACAAACGGTAGCCCGAGTCAACGCGTCCAATTATTTCCGCGCGGGGAGCTAAACAGTTTTCTTGATCAATCAAAAATCCCAAAACTGGGCGAGATCGCATTTGATCCACATATCGGACTCAGTTCTGAAGCCGGCATTCCCATCGTTGCTTCTGAACCTGACGGGGCAATTTCACAACAATTTAGCGACATTGCCGAAAATGTGATCCGCGCAACGACTACGGAGTGAACGGTTCTTACCGCTAAAAATCCCTAAACTCGAGTTAGTTAGCGGTAAGGCGCAATAATTTTAGTTTATCAATCAGCCGTTATGCCAATGATGGGATCCCCCATTGCCGCCATGATGCCAGCCACCACTGCCACCGTGGTGCCAACCCCCGCCACCGTGGTGCCAGCCGCCGCCCGAACCTTGGCCTCCACCGTTCTCAGGCTGAAGCACGATTGGATATTGATCTTTGCCACCCATATGCGCCAATATTTCTTGCCGCAATGCTTGAGCTTTTTGTGCTTGAAACGGTTGATTGGTCATTATGGCGTCGAGCCAAGCTGCCAATCGATAACCGGCTTTTTCAATCATCTCTTCGGCGTAGGGACCATACTTACTGTAATAGCTTTGGCTGTTACCATTCCAATCTTTAAAAATTTCGGGGAGTCTCGACCGCGCATCTCGCGACCAATCGAGAATGTACGAATTTTGCCAGGTTGCAATTTCGGCCGGTGTCGCCACTGGTAACATACTGACGAGTTTTGCCGCATCTTGAACCGTTATATTTTTATACCCGTTCGGCGATCGCGGTTGCCCCCAAAGAATTTCAAAAAGCATTCCGTAATCCCAAATGGCGTGGAGGTTCGTACTGCGCCCAAAAAATGTAATTTTAATGCTATTGCCCCCGCGCGCCCGGTTGGCTTCATGAAGCGGTTGATGCAAATCGCCCTCGATATGCTCCAAAAAACAGAGCGCATATTTTTTCTGAATCATCGTTGAAGAACGGCTTCGCAAAATATTTTCAGCTTTTACCAACGCTCGTATGGCGTCACCTTTTTGCAGAAAACCAGGTCGGCTGTATTGTGAAAAATACGATTGCCCAAGTTTTATATTGATGAAGTGATAAGACGCCGTGTGTGCCCATTGCGGCTCCTGTTTAATCGTGTCGGGCCAAGCTGCGGCTTGCTCCATCGTCATGTTGCCGAGAATGGCATGAACTTCGGCGAGTGCTGCGGGAGTCATGTGCTCTTGCGCAATCAACGCGATTGATTCGTGGCCGAGAAAACCCCACGCCCAACTATTATTCGAAAATCCGATAATACTAAGACCTGCGATGAATATAATCGCAAGTTGACAGACCCCTGCTTTCATCCTGTTCATGACCCCTCCTTGCGCGGCGTACGCGTCTTTGGTCTTGATCATCCCGCACAAATTTTAAAAAAGTCTAGAGTCAATAACTTAACAAACAGGATCTTGGTCTAGGTTTCTAGCAAAAATCTAACATTAAAATTTGTTAAGCTAGACGTTTAGTTCACTCGGTAACTAGGAATGATGAGTTCAGTCCCGGCGAGAAGTTTTGAATCGGGCTGAAGAGAATTGGCATGTGCAATTTCTGAAATGCTGACCTTAAATCGATGGGCAATCAAAGTGAGATTTTCACCCGGACGAACAATGTGCAAACGCCCACGTATACCATTTCTGCTCACAAAACTCGTGGTATGCGTTGACGATACCACTCGTTGAACTTTCAAAAGCTGCCCTGCCCGAATCATCGAATGCCGTGAAATATGGTTCATCCGCACAAGTCTCGCGACTGACGTGTGAAAGCGCCGGGCGATATAATCGAGATTATCGCCACGACGAATTCGATAGTACTTGTAATTTCCATGTCGAACCGCTTGTCGAACAGACGCTATCGCTCGCGGCGCCGCACCACCGAGACGTTGAATTTTTATGAGCTGGCCCACTCGAATCATCGTGCGCCGAGAGAAATGGTTCAACCTTAAAAGATTGTCCATAAACACATGAAAACGTACCGCGATTTCATCAAGATTATCACCGGGGCGAATGCGGTAGTACTGGTACCCTCCGCGATCGAAGCTCGCCGGGTTCGTCCGAACAGAGGCAATCGAACGATCATAACGTTCAGGCGAATAGCCGTACGGCACTCTCATCAATCGACCGGCACGAATGATGCCACGTGATGAAATGCCGTTCATATAACAAAGACGAGCGACAGTTGTGTGAAAGCGATATGCCATTCCGATCAAACTGTCGCCGGGGCGAACGCGATAGTAGTGAAACGAAGTCGCGTAATATTTTGGACCCGAACTGTAAGCCCCGCTAAGATCCGCGATGGCTTGTGTTTTCATACCCACTGGGACGCGAATGGCATTGATGCGATCGGCGTATACAGGCACATAATCGCTCTTGTAGCGGGGGTTCATTAATTTCAATTCGTTATAGTCAACGTGAAGTTCTTTAGCCAATTTTTCAAGACTAATCGGCCTGTGAATGACGACGGAATCAAATTTAAATGCCGGTTGCGTGTCAATGTTATTGAAACCGTATTTTTGAGGATTTTCGGCAATCAAGACGGTCGCAATGAATTTTGGAATATAATTTTTGGTTTGAAGCGGCAAAGCCCAGCGGTAACGGCACAACTTCCAGAAGTTGCGCGTGTGATAATGCATAACCGCACGCATAACCCGGCCTTGCCCCGTATTGTAAGCCGCCAAAGCAAGATACCAATTGCCGAACACGCTGTATAACGAATCGAGATAGGTCGCGGCCGCTTCGGTCGACAGTATCGGATCGCGCCGTTCATCAACGTAACGGTCAATTCGCAAATTGTAGCGTCGACCGGTGTAGCTCATGAATTGCCAATAACCGACGGCACTGGCGTATGAAAACGCATCCGCATTCAGTCCGGATTCGACGATCGCCAAGTACGCCAATCTTTGCGGCATTCCGCGATCGCGAAACACTTCTTTCATCAGTGGGATGTAACGGGACGATCGCTCCAAATACAGTTGCATATAGTTGCGACCGCGTCCGGTAAAATAACTGATCCACTGGTCAACCCATGGGTTTGTTTGAAGACTCAGTTTTCCGTAGCGGGCGTCGGGCTTGTAGCCCTTTGCTGGGATAACTCGAACGACATCGGTGATGGGATGAGTTTGAGGACTGACTCGAAGGTAACTACATGATGTTAGACTAACGGTCGCACTTAAAAATAATAGCACGGCCGCGCGGCGCGCTGAATTTATATCCATCATCTTAGTGTAATCAGAACCCGCGATGGAAAACAACCGATTTCTCACTTAAGTCGAGTCGCCGACTGTGCTGATCGAGCATACGGTACAACAAAATGTTTCGTAAAATAGACTGAATATATTGTCGTGTTTGCCGCCACGGTAACTCATCAAACCAAAGTTCAGATGTAGGGTCTGACGTTGGAGCAGTTTTAATGGAACTTGCATCCGGCCTTGATTGCAACCAATTTCGAACATTGCCGATGCACGAATTGTAAGCAGCCAGCGCTAGCGGCAAATTATTATTAAAGTCATGCAATTCGCGATGCAAGTAATCCGCTCCCAAAAGAATATTAATTTTTGGTTCAGTTAAATCGCTAGAAACATTGCGAAGTGGCATGTACATGTCGCGTGCAAGTTGTTCGGCCGTTACCGGCATGAGCTGCATAAGTCCAATTGCTCCAGCCGGGCTCACCGCATTAGGGTCGTACGAACTTTCTTGTTTGATAACCGCCTGAACCAATACCGTCGATAAACCAAACCGATGCGAAGCTTGATCAATAATATGATGATAGGCATCCGGATAAATCGTCTTGAGAGCTTCAATCGTAATAACCTTGGGATCTTGCGCGAACGCCAGCGTCAGATATTGCGCGGCGGTTTGATAATCGTGAGCCGAACTAAAGAGTTTGGCGTAAATCAATTCGCCCGCCAAAGTCGCGGGCGCTACAAACGATCGAATTTCAGCTTGCGCCTGCTTAAACCAACCCGCTTTAATAAAAAGTAAATAGTTGTTCCAGGCTTGCCATTCCGGCTGGCGAAGAGCCAACACATACCGCA
>JAJYHS010000193.1 GCA_021784635.1 bacterium | reverse complement strand
CCGTAAAATCGGCTTGCAAGATAACGTTAATGATTTTCAAATTGTAGAAAGCGGTGAGGAGCCATGTCGCATCGAAAATTTATAACAGTAGCAATAAGCGCCCTTTTTATTCTCACTCTTTTTCATTCAAAAGTTGTATTTGCCCAAGATGCAAACGGGTCCGCCTCGGCGGACGGCCAAGCGTCTGGCTTAAGTGGAACGCGAAAACAAATTGCCATCATTATTTTTTCTGGATTGGCCGGGGGGATATTGGGGCTTAGCACGCTGAGCTTTTATGGGCGGCCGCAAGATCACCTTTCAAATATCGCGCTTGGATTTGCCGTGGGGATCATTTCAGGGACTATCTACACGAGCTACAAGGCGGCAACGCGACCGTATGAAACGTTTGACACAAATTCGGCTAGCACAGGGGACTTGTGGTATCAATCCGTGCCATTTAACGGAGATGTGTCGATGGCCAAGTCGCGTGCACAACTCGAATCTAATTCGGTCGAATTACCGCTTTTTTCATACGGTTGGACATTTAATTAGCCGGCCTTTTTGCCGCCACCAAAAACAAATCCTTTGAGGCCGCTTGAAGTGGCGGGCTTTGAATCTTCGACGGAATGTATAACAATACCGCTGCCCGTTGCGTTTTGTTGTTGGGCAATAGGCGGGGCTTTTGTGGGTGCGGCTGAAGGTCGCGTCGGAGGGGCCGATGGCTTCTGCGGTTCGCTAGTTGCCAACGGAGAGGTGTTGTCCTTTGCTTTGCCGAGAAAATTGTCGGCATTTTCTTTTGACACTTTGCCTTCGGCCACTAGTTTTTTAAGGTGCATTTCAAAACTCATCATCCCGTCGCTGACGCTTGTCTGCATGATCGAGGGGATTTGAAAAGTTTTACCCTCCCGAATGAGGTTTGCTACGGCAAAGGTATTGATCAGTATTTCTATTGCGGCAACACGACCGGGCTGATCCGCTCGGGGGAAAAGCGTCTGAGCCACTACGGCACGAAGAGACTCCGACAGCATGACGCGAATTTGCGCTTGCTGTGCCTCCGGAAAGGCATCAATGACTCGGTCGACCGTTTTAGCAGCCGAGTTGGTGTGAAGTGTGCCAAAAACCAAGTGACCAGTTTCAGCTGCCGTGATGGCAAGGGCAATTGTTTCAAGGTCGCGCATCTCGCCCACAAGAATCGTGTCGGGGTCTTCGCGCAGCGCGGCCCGTAATGCATTCGCAAAGGATTTGGTGTGCGAGCTCACTTCGCGCTGGTTAAAAAGCGACTGTCGATTTTCATGCACAAATTCGATCGGGTCTTCAATAGTCAAAATGTGTTGGCGTTCTGCCACATTAATAGTGTGAAGCATGGCCGCTAAAGTCGTCGATTTGCCAGAGCCGGTTGGACCTGTGACCAAAATCAATCCCCGCGGGAATTGCACAAGCCGGTTTAAAATATCGGGCAGGCCGAGCTCCTGAATCGTTTTTATTTTTTCTGGGATGACGCGAAATACGCCGCCCATTCCACGGCGCTGCATAAACACGTTACAGCGAAAACGACCAAGATTTTGAACCGCGTAAGAGCAATCAAGCTCCCAGTTCTCGACAAAGAGGCGGCGTTGTTTTTCAGTCAGAATTTCGAAGACGAGCGCTTGTACGGCTTCGTTGGTGAGTGCGGGGTGATCAAGTTTTACCATTTCACCGTGAAGGCGTAAAAAAGGCGGCGAGCCTGAACTCAGATGCAAGTCCGAGGCATTCTGGGCGACCATAATTTTAAATAATTGATCTATCTGCGCCATCCGCTTAAGACTTATCGGATATGTCCGCAGAAATCTTAATTAACGTTCATTCTAGCCAGACTCTTGTGGCCTACGTCGAAGACCACCTGGTCGTCGACTTAAAAATTGAGCGAAAAATATCCCCAACTATAGTCGGGTCGATATTTAAAGGCAAAGTTCTGCGCGTTTTGCCCGGGATGCAAGCCGCTTTCGTTGATATCGGGCTGCCGAGAGCCGCCTTCTTGTACGTTGGTGACATACGTGGCGATATTTCAAGTGATGACGAGCGCATATATGAGGCTGAAGAGCAAGAAAGCGCGCCAATCGGCGAAGTAAAGTCCGATGATCCGCCAAGTGCCGCGTATCCGCCGATTCAAGATTTGATTAAAGCCGGACAGTTTCTTCTTGTCCAGGTTGTGAAAGATCCACTGGGCACAAAGGGATCGCGTATTACGACACATATTTCGTTAGCGGGGCGAAATGTGGTTTATATGCCCACCGTGAATCACTGTGGGGTTTCGCGGCGAATAGAAGATGAATCAGAAAGGCAACGCCTGCGACAAATTGTCGAAAACGCAAAACCCGTTGGTGGAATTATTGTTCGCACGGCGGGAGAAGGCGCTACCGAAAGAGATATTGTATCAGATATCGATTATCTCACGCGGATGTGGGCAGAGGTGCAAACGGCGTATGAAAAGAAAAAAAATCCTGGCGTGATTCATTCCGACATTGATGTTGAACTCCGGTCATTGCGCGATCTCTTAAACGAACAAGTCGAGCGCGTGTTGGTCGACGACCCACGTATTCACAAAAAGGTGTTGGCGTTTGTTACCCAGTTTTTACCGCAATATAAAAATAGAATCTATTTGCATAAAGGGAACAAACCTCTTTTTGATTTATACGATATAAATCTTGAGATTCAGCGGGCGCTTAGCCGGAGAATTTGGCTTAAATCGGGTGGATATATAGTTATTGATGAAGCCGAAGCGCTGGTTGTCATCGATGTTAATACGGGTAAATTCGTCGGTAAGCGCGATCTTGAAGATACGATCGTGACTACGAATATCGAAGCCGCTCGCGAAATTGCGCATCAACTTCGCATTCGAAATTGCGGCGGCATAGTCATTATTGATTTTATCGATATGGAAAAAGAAGCCCACCGCGAGAAGGTGATGAGCATTTTCAAAGAAGAATTAGCAAAAGATCGCGCACGTACCGTAGTTTCTCCCATTTCAGAACTCGGCCTTGTGGAGATGACAAGAAAACGTATTCGCCCGAGTTTAATCGCCTCGCTTTGCGAGCCGTGCCCCTATTGCGAAGGGCGCGGATACATTAAGCAAAAGGCGACAGTTGCCCATGAGATCTTTAGAGCGCTTGAACGAGAAGCGCTGCGTCAAAAGGGTGGACCTATTGTTGTGCATTGTCACTCGGAGGTCGCCGATTGGATTTACGCTGAAGAAACGGACGCCCTCGAAGAAATTGAAATTGCGCTTGGTCATTCCGTCACGCTTAAAGTCGAACCGGCGTTTCATCTTGAACAGTTTGATGTCGAGATTTGAACCGCTATTCATTGACACAACTTACGCAACATGGCACATACGACGTAACTTAAAATATGAGGTTTTCAGAGATGTATGCGATTATTCGTACGGGCGGCAAACAGTACACAGTGCGACCCGGTGATACCCTTCGTGTCGAGAAGTTGCCGCGTGAACTTGGTTCAGAATTTGATATCGACGAGGTTTTATTAGTTGGCGGTGACGAAATCCATGTGGGCCAACCGGTGGTGAAAAACGCCAAGGTCACGATGGTTGTAACGCAACAAGGCCGCGCGCCCAAAGTCATTGTTTTCAAGAAAAAGAGACGTCAAGGGTACCGGAGGCTTCACGGGCATCGGCAATATTATACCGAATTATTTGTTAAAGCGATTAAAGGCCCGACGGGTGAAGTGAGTGAAGCGGACGGTAAGGCGGTTGTTTTGGATCCGGCCAAAAAGCGCGAGCGCTTAGAAAAGCGGCTCAGTGAAAATCCGGAACCAAAGGCGAAAAAAGAGGCGGCTCCTCAGGCGCGACGCTCAACGCACGCGGCGGGAGCAAAGAAAAAAGCGGCAGGCGCTAAAGCTCGCCGCAAGCCGACTAAAAAGGCGGGCGCGGCAGCGAAGAAGGCAAAGTCGGCAAGTAAGACAACAAAGAAGTCGGCCGAGTAAAACCGTATAGCAAGTTGATAACGAGGTAATAAAGTTATGGCATCAAAAAAAGCGGCAGGCAGTACACGTAACGGTCGAGATAGCGAAAGTAAACGTCTTGGAGTTAAACGATTCGGCGGCCAAAACGTATTACCGGGCACAATTATTGTGCGTCAGCGCGGGACAAAATTTTTTAGCGGTCGAAATGTGCGGATGGGACGCGACCATACGATTTACTCAATCATAGCGGGCCAAGTGAAATTCGAGCGCGTGAATAAGCAAAAATTTCGCGTTAGCGTTTACGCGGCGACCGAGGCAGCCTAGATCCGATTCAGGGCACGGAGCCTAACAATCAGTGAAATTTATCGATGAAGTCACAATCGAAGTAGCCTCGGGGCGAGGTGGCCCGGGTTGCGTGAGCTTTCGCCGAGAAAAGTATGTTCCTCGAGGAGGGCCTGACGGCGGCGATGGCGGCCACGGCGGCAATGTCATTTTTAAGACTTCACCGCGGCTTCACTCCCTTCTTGATTTAAAAATAAAAAAAAATTATCGAGCCGAAGACGGTAAGCCCGGACGCACGCAAAACAGAACCGGTGCTGACGGTGCAAATCTTGTGATTTTGGTGCCCCCGGGCACGATTATTAAAAACTTAAATGGGCACATAATTCGTGACCTTGCTATAAACGACGAATTTATTTTCCTTGAAGGCGGCAAGGGTGGAAAAGGAAATACATTTTATAAGTCGAGCGTAAACCAAGCTCCGGATATTGCACAAAAAGGTTTGCCAGGTAAGAGTGCAAACGTACACTTGGAACTCAAACTTCTGGCTGACGTGGGGATTATCGGTTACCCGAATGTTGGTAAGTCCACGCTTATTTCGCATATCTCAGCGGCTCGACCCAAAATAGCGGACTATCCCTTTACGACGCTTGTGCCACAGCTCGGCGTGGTCCGACTCGACGATGAGACGAATTTTATTGTAGCCGATATGCCCGGACTTATTCAGGGAGCGCATAAAGGACAAGGTTTGGGCACGCGGTTTTTACGCCATATTGAGCGCACAAAGTTTTTTGTACATATGATTGACGCAAGCGGCTTAAGCGGGCGTGATCCCCTTAAAGATTTTAAAGACATAAACTCTGAGCTTAAACAATACGACAAACGGTTCACCTCGCGCACAGAATTTCGTCCCCTTGCCAAGCGTACTCAAATAATAGCGTTAAACAAAATGGATTTGCTTTCTCCGGAAAATAGCAAAAAAATATTGATGAAATTTAAAAAACTTAAAATTGAAGTGATGCCCATTTCAGCGGTGACAGGATTAAA
>JAJYHS010000103.1 GCA_021784635.1 bacterium | reverse complement strand
GCACGCATGTAAATAGCCGTATCTATCAAGATGGCAAACCCAATTACGGCCCGTGGGCGCATTATCAAACAAGACGTCGTAAAGAACGCTTGGGGACATCGCGACTTTCAGAACCGCGCGCATGGCCCGACGGTTCGCTGGCATGTGATAAATTGTTCGGTCGCTGACACTTAAATAATTAAATTGTCGGCCGTTGATTGTTACACTCCCCAAATATGTACCCATCGGCGAGGTGATGTCCAATCGAAGGTGTTTATCCTTTACCGCCTTGATTGTAACATTAACGATACCCGAATGGTCCGTTTGCTTGTCATGAAGTAGCACCTTTGCTTGCCACTGGCCTTCATTTAAACTCGAAAAACGGCGAGGCATCATTGTCGTGCAACCGGCCATCCCGACAAAAAGCAGCCCCGATAAGCCGACTAAACTTAAAATTTTACCAAGTTTTTGTATTTTAGTTTTCGAATTATAATGAGGCCGGCTTTCGCGCGAGTACTTTTTGATCCACCGAAGCCGGATGTGCCAAAACTTGCCCCTTGCCGGAGGTCGCCCCGAGAGACAAAAGCTTGGCTCGAATTTCACTTTCTTTCGCTGGATCATGTTCAATTGCCGCCGCCCTCTCGTACATCTGTTTGGCTTTATCAGTCAACTCGAAGACATCATAAGCGTCGCCAAGATGTTCGGCAATCACACTTTCATGATTGTTTAATTTGTAAGCAGCTTCCAAATATTGAATCGCGTCGCCCACGCGCCCTTGTTTGAAAAGTACCCACCCCATTGTATCTAAAATGTAAGGATCATTGGGTTGCAGAAGCATTGCCTTTTGTGCCAATTTTTCGGCAGAGCTAAGATGCTTTCCTTCTTCGGCGTAAGTATACGCCAAGTAGTTCAAAGCCTGTACGTGATCGGCATCAATCGATAATATTTTTTTCATTTCTGCTACGGTTTTTTGCCGTTGGCCAACGTCATCATACATCGCGCCCAGGTAGTAGCGCAGCTGCGTATTCGCCGGAAATTTTTTAACGGCGCTATTCAGAAGAGTTATCCCTTGTTGATATTGATGTTCGTTGTCTAAGAGTGAAGCATAAAAAGCATAAAATTGCGGCACATTGTCGCGCTTTGTAAGAGCCACCTTTAACAATTTTTTCGCGGCTCCGTCCTGATTCAGCTTCTGAAGTAAGTAGGCCGCATGCACAATGGCGTCCGCATAATATTCGCTGGAGCTTTGAATTTTTTCGTAAGAGTCTGCCGCCAACTGATACTGTTTGGTCTGTTCGTAAACGGCGCCAAGGTAGAAACGGATTTTGTTGGAATTCGGCGCGGCGGCTAGAATTTGCTGAAGCTTATATATAGCGCCGTTGTAATTTTGCTCCTCGATCAGAATGAGTGCGATTTTTACTTTCACGTTTAAATCCGACTCGTCAAACCCCTCAATAACTTCTAAATTCTTGAGCGCTTCGGAATAATTTTTATCCTCAAGAAAGATCTGGCTCAACTGAGATGCCACGTCTTGATTCGGGCCGTACTGCTGCTCAAATGACTCAAGCAATTTAATTCCCTTTTTTTCTTGCCCTTCAGCCGCGTAGAGGTCAGACAAAGCGAGCGCGCTGTCTGAGGAGCGGGGATTTAAATCAAGGCTTTTGCCAAACGCGTATTCAGCTTTTTTGTAGTATCGTTTGCCTTGGCTCGCTCGCATTTTTCCTAGATAGTAATATGCAAGGGCGCTTTTATCCGAATGTGTTGCGGCCGCTTTTTTAAAATACCCGGCGGCGCTTGCATAGCGTTCCTGTTCAGCCATTACTGCCCCCAAATAAATGAGAGCATCGACCTGTTTTGGATCGCGCGCCAATATAGATTTATATTCCGCCTCCGATTGGGGATACATTTGAAGCGCTTGATAAACTCCACCCAGAAAGATGTGTACATTATTATCTTTGGGAGCGAGCTTTTCAGCTTTTTGCGCCTGCTCGACGGCTTCGGTTAACAATCCCTTTTGTAAATATTCTCCTGCAAGGCGCAAGCGAATAGTTGCCGAAGTCGGGTCATATACTGTCGCCAATTTAAATTCTTCTATGGCCCGATTTGAATTTCCGTTAAGGCTATACGCTTCGCCGAGCGCATAATGCGAATCCGCTTCAGTTTGTTTATAAATAGGGCTGCTTGTCAGGTTTTTACCGGTCACGTCTTGTGGCGCCAAGTCTGCCGGGGCCGGGTTGAGACTGCCCAAGATAGAATTAGGAACGTAGCTTAAATTATTATTCGTTTTGACAGTTGAGCAACCCATCATCAGCGATGCAGATAAAAACCAAAAAATAAAAAATAATTTTTTATGCAATTTGGACCATCCCGCATTCCGAAAAATGCTTTATAGAAAACAAATCGGACTTCGGATGACCAAGCTTTAGTAAAATGAATCAAACTGTGACGGGCGTAAGATTAAGTTATCGAGATCGTGGCCCCCGCCGAACTAGCATTAGCAAATTTTCTTAACGCCAGGATCTTTGTACAGTGCCGATATCGTCGCCCTGAAAATGAACTGCTATGAATTGGCCCGCGCGGTCAGTTAAAAAGTCGCGAGTTGTCGTATCAAATCTTCCATTTGGTCCAGATGAATAAACGGCGACGACCTGCCGATTTGCACCGTCCGTTAAAACTCGATAGGCATACGGGTGGCCCCATGGGTCGACCTTCTTTGTGTACTGGATCAGACGAAAGTCCAAATTTGATGCGGGTACGCGCCTGGCAGTTTTTGCGCTCATCGAACTTAAGATTTGAACCGCAATCTGATCGCAGTTGATTCGTGCATCCGTCAGCCTTTGGGCGGTTGTACCATGCACAACAAGCCCCCAGACGATGGCTAGACTCATGATAAGCAGACCAAACAACGAAACCGCGTCAAAACTGCTAAAATCTTGTAATTTTTCTTCATTTTTCATACTTGGACTTACCCATATCTGCTCTATACAAGTCTCATCGGCATACTTTACTAAGACTTTAGTCAAAGCTTACAGACCCCGGTAACCGTTCGGTGAATCGGTGGGGTCATAATTGCTAAAAGGTTGTTGACGCGGAGCGATTTTGGCAATAGGTGATTTATCGAAGTTAAGGCCCAGGTCGCTTGACAGGCCGTGACAGCGGCAGTTATGTTGCGCCCGTCTAAACGATCAGAGGGAGGCTATCTGGTGGTCGATCAAGAAACAATCATGGCAGGAAATGCAAGCATGAGAACAAAAATTATCAAACGTTATCAGAACCGAAAACTCTATGACACTCAGCAAAGTTGCTATGTAACACTCGATGACATCGCGAAAATGATCCGTTCCAACGAAGATGTTATGGTGATCGACAACAAAAGCAAAAACGACATTACAGCGGCCACCTTGACTCAAATTATCTTTGAATCTGAAAAGAAAGTGGCTCAATACGCACCGCTATTTACACTGCGTGAAATCATTCAGACGGGCAATGGTAGCATTTCAAATTATCTTGCAAAGTTGGGAGCTTTTCCGGCTGATTACGCTGAAAAGCAGGCCGCGCAAGCGCGCGATGCCGCCCTTGATGCTTCGCTTAATGCGGCAAAACCGTCCTATGACGATCTCAAACAAACTTTGGATGCCCGTGTTGTCTCGGCAGCTGCCGCGACAAAGGCAGCAAGTAACGCTGCTGCAAAACCCGGCTTTAGTAACAACGCAGAGGTTACCCCGGATTTGCCGACTTCAAACCGCGGCCTGAACAATTAATTCGTGCTCAGTCACGAACTCAATGAAATGATCGCCAGATAAAAAAAGTCTTTCTGCGCGGCTCTATCTTAAATGTTTGTGGCGCCCGGCTATCAATCGACGGGGTGCCATCAGCTGTTAAACCTTGAACTGATACCTTGTACGAGCCTACTTTCAAAAACACTCGAGCGACTTGACATGTCTGAGGTAAAGTGGACCACTGCCTAAGATCCGCGCGATCAGAAGCTTGCATGGCAATATCAAGGATCGTTCCCAATGCTTGATTTTTTTGGCTCACCTGGCTTGCCACGACTTGTTTTGCTGCAAAACCGGCCAACTGTTTTTCAGCAAGAGTTTTGTATTCACCATTGAGCGTCTTCATCGCAACTTTTTGTACACTAAATACCGTTTGAGTTTTTACGCTTGGCCCCCCTGCAACAATAAGACGCGCAGATTGTGTCGCACTTTGCACAGGAAAGAGTTCGGGATATTCGGGTGCATTTGGCATTGGATATTTTCTAGGTGCCCACCCTTGTTCATAGATCAGTACAAGCTCGCCATAATGAGGGTCAGTCCATTTTGGATTCCATTTTATATGAAATTTTTTGGACCATTTTTTGTAGGCTTGAGTGCGTCCCGCAAGCTTAGCGGTTCGCACGAGCGCTTCATGAAGTGACGGAATATTCGGGTCGTGTTTATATGCGTGGGCGTATTCAATATAGGCCGAATCAAAATCATGATCGTCCTCCCACATAAGACCGCTAAGATAAAGAGCCATAGTATTTTGTTCGTATGATTTGTCCTCTTTTTCTTTGAAATAGGCGAGTTTGTTGCTCATGGCTCGCACTTCAACACGTGCGTCCTGATGATCGCCAAGCATAAGATAATTGAGTGCCTCCATGAGATTAATAAGAAGCTTCTCATAATCTTCGCCCTTATATTGGACTAACTCCTGAGCAAAAAGCAGAGACCCCGCCTCACGGCTGAGGTTGATGTAGTCCTTCCAATCCGACAACTGATCGGCCAAGTCGAAATACTTGTTGCTGAGCTTATAACGTCCTTCAGCCTGTAGAGCGGTTGCGTAATCAAGTACGTAAACGAGTTGATCTTTGCCTGGTTTATTTGCCAGTGGTTTTAATTCTGTTGCGGCAAGCGCGGGATCTCCATCCTCAAGATGGTTCCGAGCTTGCCTTACATAGTCTTGATAAGTTGCGCAGCCAACAGTCGTAAACGCAGTTGCGGCAACTAACAATGAGAAGCAGATGGGACGAAAATTCAAAATAACGCCACAGAGTGTTTCTTGTAGAGTTTTCGTATTTGTTTTTGATCCGTCCAAACAATGATACCAGTCGAAAGATTGGTCATCTCAAGCGTGATTTTATAATAAATCGACTCTCGATTGCCCACACGCTGTGTGATGGAGTCAATTCGGCCGTTCATAATAAGATCAGCTCCAACTTGATGCCCTTTAGCCTTTTTTGAAAACCGCGAAGTCGTGCCTGAATTTTCATATTTGTATTCCGCAGCCATAGCTTTGCGTTCTGAT
>JAJYHS010000140.1:4611-5274 GCA_021784635.1 bacterium | reverse complement strand
TTCTTAGAATAATCTTCAAGTTGCATCATCGTGAGAAGGTCAATCGCTCGACTTTTTGCAACCTCGCGGGTCATCCCAAAATAACTTGCATAAATAAGAAGATTTTCAAGCGCGCTGAAGTCATTGTCGAGCCCGTTTTCTTGAGGGACAACACCGATTGCCGCTTTGATATCCCGCATGCGATCGCGGGCGCTCATTCCGAGCACATGAAGCTCGCCTGAAGTAGCGCGACAGCTGCCGTAGAACATTTTAAAAGTTGTTGTTTTGCCGGCTCCATTTGGCCCAAGAAGCCCGAAACACTCCCCTTCGCGAACTTGAAATGAAATGCCATCAACCGCACGATGATCACCGTATGTTTTAACAAGATCGTTGGCTTCTATGACAAATTCCATTTTATTTACCGTATTTTTTGCGCGCAAAAAGACTTAACCGTGGCCGCCCATGAGAAATCGCTCATGACTTGTGTCTATTTGAGCATGCTCACGAATTGAATCCAAATAGTTTAGAATGTATTCGAAGACTTCAACCTTGGTCTTGATTTGAAAAACACCTTTACGAAACTGCGCGGCGCCAGGATAACCGGTCGAAAACCACGCTGCAAATTTCTTTGCTTGTAGCGCGATCATTCGCTCATCCCAAAAACTCTCAAGATGAAATCGCAGC
>JAJYHS010000140.1:0-4601 GCA_021784635.1 bacterium | reverse complement strand
AGTCGCGCTGAATACTTCGCCCATCCCCGCCAACGGGAGCGCCAGGTCGACCGCTAGCTTCCTGCTGCGACCAGAGTGCCTGCGCTTCTTGAAATATCCACGGATTTTTTAAACATCCGCGTCCAATCATCACGGCGTCACAGCCGGATTCTTTAAGCCGAGTGCAGGCCTTCTGTGCGCTGGTCACATCTCCGTTACCAATAATCGGTAGTGGCGCATTAGATTTTACTTCAGCAATATAATTCCAATCGGCTTCGCCTTCATAGGCTTGAGCACGAGTCCGGCCATGAATTGCGACCCAAGTGATGCCTTCATCGTAAGCAATTTGCGCCACTTGATCGGTATTTCTTGAGGAGTAATCCCAGCCCGTTCGCACTTTGATCGTCACTGGCAACTGGGTCGCCGATTTCACGGCCCGCAAAATATCACGAAAATGTACAAGATCTTTTAAGGCCGCCGACCCCGCGCCTTTTTTTACGACTTTCTGAACAGGACAACCAAAATTGAGGTCCACAAAATCGGCCCCCATTTGTTCCACGTCCTTTGCCGCCAATTGCAAATCGTCAAGGTTGTCGCCAAACAATTGCACTCCTACGGGATGTTGATCTGGAGTAAACTGCATAATGCGTCTTGTTTTTTCACTTGAGTGTCGAAGGCCGGTGGCCGATACCAGTTCTGTTGTAACTATCCCCGCGCCCATTTCGCGCATAAATGAACGAAACGCACAGTCCGTGATCGCGGCCATCGGCGCCAGAACGAACGGATTTTTTCTAAGCTCTTTTATTAAATCCATCCGGATATCTATAAATAATTTGTTGTGCGCCATCAATGGTGGCTCGGGACGGAATTGAACCGCCGACACAAGGATTTTCAGTCCTCTGCTCTACCGACTGAGCTACCGAGCCACTTGAACCGCTTGTTCACCGGTGAAACCGGCCAAAGCGGCTAACAATTAAAAGCATTATTGGTACTGGCGGCTCTAAAAAGAGTCAATTCGCGACCGCATGAAGGTACGTCGACAACCATTAACTAACTCAATGCATTATTTAAATCAGAAATGAGGTCTTCAACATTTTCGATACCAACACTAAGCCTGACGAGTGAATCGTCAATACCCAGTTGCTTGCGCCGCTCAACAGGAACGCTTGCATGAGTCATGATTGCCGGATGATCCACTAGTGACTCAACGCCACCCAAACTCTCAGCTAGCGAAAAAATTTTGAGCCTTTCTACAAACCGCTTTGTGGCCGACAAATCGCCATTCAAATAAATAGTCATCATGCCGCCGAATCCGTTCATCTGGCGCTTTGCCAGCTCGTGTTGCGGATGGCTCGAAAGTCCCGGATAAATCACCTTTTTTACTTTTGGATGCTTGGATAAATGCTCGGCTATTACCTTTGCATTTTGTTCGTGCGCACGCATCCGCACGCCTAGCGTTTTGAGGCTTCGTAGGCACATAAATGCGTCAAAAGGTGATTCTATCGCGCCCATTGAATTGCTCAAAAACGCAAGTTTTTCAGCTAACGCCGCATTTGACGTCACAACAGCTCCGCCCACGACGTCACTATGGCCACCGATGTATTTGGTGGTCGAGTGTACAACAAGATCTGCACCAAGCGTAAGTGGCCGCTGAAAATACGGGCTCATAAATGTATTATCGACCGCAACCATGACTCCCGCCGCATGGGCCCTTTCTGAAACCGCCTTTATGTCAATTATCTTAAGGAGTGGATTGGTCGGAGTTTCAATCCAAACCAGTTTTGTGTTGGGCTTTTTGTGCTTATCGAAATTTTCTGGCCGCAAAAGATCGACATAGGTAATCTCGATGCCCATTTGCGTGAACACGCGATCAAAAAGTCGAACTGTTCCGCCATAAAGGTCGTCGCCGGCGATTACGTGATCCCCAGCTTTGAGCAAATGTAGAACCGTGGTTGTTGCCGCACACCCTGAGGCAAAAGCAAAACCGAACTCGCCAGCTTCAAGATTCGCTAAACAGCGCTCGTAAGTTGCGCGCGTCGGATTTTTAGTGCGGCTATATTCATATCCCTTATGTTGCCCGGGCGATTCTTGCACATAAGTGCTCGTGAGATAAACAGGCGTCATAATCGCACCTGTCGTGGGATCTGGTTTTTGCCCGGCGTGAATGGCGCGCGTATCAAAACCAAGTTCGCTGCTATTGTCGTCGATTTTATTGTTGTGTTGAACTGTCATCTTGAGGTGCCTCAATAACGTGAATGCCTTTTAATACATTATTGAGGAGTTGCATAGGATCTTCGCAATACGGAATGTTGAGCCGTTCCATTAAACTTCGCACAAGTCTCTTGTCGTAGTCATCTTTTGTGACTTCATCAACTAAAGCGCCCAACGTCGATATGCGGTCCTCTTTGGTCATTTTACTTCGACCCGCCTCTCAGCCTAGAATTTGAGCACAAAAGACTAGTGAGGTGAAGAAATTTATTTTGAGTCAGGACTAAAAAAATTGTCTGTTAAGAATTTAGTTTGCCCTGGGATGAGCGCAATCGTGCGCTCCCCTCGGCCCGCCGATCCGAACCATTGCAAATGAACCATGCGCGTCGCTGATAGTGAGATGTTTATCGGCGAATATCCATAGTCGTGCCCGTTCACAGCGATTTTCACCCATTTCACTGTTCGCACGATGAGACGAGCTGGCGGCGTCGGCAAATGCCGGGTGGAATCACCCTGAGACAAAATAGAAAAAAATAGGCATATAAATCCGACTCCAATACTTTGAAATAATGTTTGCCGCGATAACCGGAACGAACGCGGCGCCTTGTATGCGTTCGTTCGTACCCGCTCATTCTCGCGCCTTTTCATGGCGATCCGAACCTTTTTGGCCAGATCATGGGTCGCAAACTCCGGTGCATTACCAACTTGCTTTGGACCTCCTACACTGCCGTCGTCGGGCACATGGCTTGAGTGATTAAGCTCGATCTCTAGACAAATTGCCTCGAGGCTAAATATATCGGTTTCGATATTTGGTTCTTCGCCCATAAGTACTGAAGGAGCGGCAAATTTAGGTGTGACAAGGTAGTCTTTGTGCCCGTTTCGGACGCCGAAATCCACTAGCTTCACGATGCCCGTGTCATCAACCATGATATTGTTGAGATTTAAATCGCCGTGAAAAAGTGCCACCTGTGCCAAATCTCTGAGGCCGCGGCACGCTTGTCCATAGATGCAGTCGATATTTTCTTTGTTTAGTTCGACATACTTCACAAGTTCGGCCAAATTGACCCCTCGTACATATTCGAGAACAAGTGCGGGAGAGTTGTTAATTAACTCCCAACCATGAAGTGCCACGCAGTGCCGCGACTTGACGCAGATGAGCCGCTCAAACTCATTTCTCCAAAGTGCTTCCAAATTCTTGGACTTAAGAATTTTAAGCGCGACCTCAAATCTCACATTGAGTTCATTTGATTGTTTAAAAGCCCGGTAAACACAACTGTTTAGCCCCTCGCCAAGGCACTCCACAATGCGATACTGATATGGTTTAGTCAGAACGGACTCCATCAGCGCTGGAGTCTATCAAATTCCTTGCCAACTCCGTCCGGCTTTGTAGCGGTTAATTTGAATGCGCGAGCGCGCAACTGTGCGACATTTTGACGGCAATACCCGGATTTTTTTAAGATCAAGTTCGTTTGTGCGCCCCGCAATTTGTAAGCAACGATCGTTTAAATTACTGTAAATCCGGCCATCTAAAGGCCATCTGTTTACAATTCGCAATGCGCGCGCCCGATAACAGCTAAATGGGAGCATTTTATATTTTAGTTGCATCCGGCACGCCAACTCTTCGGTGGCCAATTTTTTAATCGTTGCAAGACGGCCTCTTAACTCCGCAACAGTTTGTGCCGTGGTCATTGCCTGAATTTCAAGCCGATGAATGTCGAGTCGAGATTCACATCTGACCCTTGATGAAAGAGAAACGATGCTGATAGTTACAAATATCCCCGCAACGAGCTTATTCATGAACTTAACCCCCTAATGAGTTCGCTTACAATGGGACCCAACAGTAACAACAAAAAAGCCGGAAATTGTATCAACATAAGCGGAATCATCGTACGCATCGGCAATGCCGCCACGTATTTATCGATGTCCGAGTGGCAGGCTTTTAGGATCTCGGTCTCAAGTTCTTTGAGTTGACTTAAAATCGGTTCGCCCCTTAGCCCCGCCTCGATTAATTCTAATAGCGCACGTCGGTAGAGCAAATTATTGGTTTCGGGACGAAGTTTTACCGTTTCGCCACGCTCAAAGGCCGCAAGCACCATCGCAAGATCACACGACATTTCATCTCGGCCGTGCATTTGAAACTTTTTAATGACTCGCATGACCGACTGACCGCTTTCGATACCAAGACGTAGCGAAATGCACAATTCAAGCGGCGGGGCTAAACGCTCCATTTTATATTTCGCCCCTGTCTTAGAGTTATAAATACACCAAGTAAAAACAACATTGCCGACAGCATTATGGCTCTTTCGTGTTGGGCAAAACCGAACCGCGATATAACAAACAACAAAAGCCCCGCATAAAGTCCGGTTAGCACATAAGCTTGAGCGCGAAGTTGGTGCAAAGCCTGATCCGATTTG
>JAJYHS010000097.1 GCA_021784635.1 bacterium | reverse complement strand
TGGCCGAGCAGGGCAAACTGGATCCTGTTATAGGACGCGACGAAGAAATTCGTCGCGTGATTCAGGTGCTTTCGCGCCGAACGAAAAACAATCCCGTATTGATTGGCGAACCCGGAGTGGGTAAAACGGCAATTGCCGAAGGGCTTGCTTTAAGGATTATTAATCGCGACGTCCCCGAAGTATTACTCAATAAAAAATTGCTGTCGCTTGACCTTGGGTCGCTTATTGCAGGTGCCAAATATCGCGGTGAATTTGAAGACCGGTTAAAAGCGGTCATTAAAGAAGTGGTGGAATCAAACGGGCAAATTATTCTATTCATTGACGAGCTTCACACATTGGTGGGCGCGGGCAAAACTGAAGGCGCCATTGATGCCGGCCAGCTATTAAAACCAGCGCTCGCGCGTGGTGAGTTACGTTGCGTCGGCGCGACCACTCTCGACGAATATCGAAAATACATCGAAAAAGATAAAGCGCTTGAACGGCGGTTTCAAACCGTATTAGTACAAGAACCGTCGGTTGAAGATGCCATTACGATATTGCGGGGTTTGAAAGAAAAGTACGAAGTACACCACGGCGTTCGAATTACGGATGCCGCTATTGTCGCAGCGGTGAAACTCTCCCACAGATATATTGCCGATCGATTTTTGCCCGATAAAGCGATCGATTTGATGGACGAGGCGGCGTCGCGGTTATCGATTGAAATTAATAGCGTCCCGGCTGAAATTGACGAAATCAATCGCAAGATCACACAGCTGAAAATCGAAAACGAAGCGCTCAAAAAAGAAAAAGACGAAGACTCGCGTAAGCGTCTTGATGAAATTGCGCGCGAACTTCGCGACCAAGAAGACGAAGTCGCTGGCTTAAGCAAACAATGGGAAAAAGAAAAAGAAAAGATTTTCGGTCTTAAAAACGTCAAAGAAGAAATCGAAAATGCGAAGGTCGAAATCGAACGCGCCGAACGAGAAGGCCGGTTGGAGCGGGCCGCAGAGCTTAAATACGGAAAGCTGCCGGATCTTGAAAAGAAGCTTCGATTGCTCAGCGAGAAAAAAGAAAAAAAAGGTTTAAAAACGGAAAAGACGCTTTTGCGCGAAGAAGTCACTCCCGATGAAATCGCCGAAATCGTCGCAAAATGGACCGGTATTCCGGTTCACAAAATGCTCGAGAGCGAAACGCAAAAACTGCTTCAAATGGAAGGGGAACTTCGTAAACGCGTTGTTGGACAAGACAAAGCTTTGGAGGCGGTCGCCGATGCGATTCGGCGCGCGCGCGCGGAAATTTCAGATCCGCGACAGCCGATCGGAAGTTTTATGTTTTTGGGTCCAACTGGTGTAGGTAAAACTGAAACGGTTAAAGCGTTAGCCGATTTTATGTTCGATACTGAAGAAGCCGTCGTGCGTATCGATATGTCCGAGTATATGGAAAAGCATTCGGTTTCACGATTGATTGGCGCCCCTCCTGGATACGTTGGCTATGAAGAAGGTGGCCAGCTAACCGAGGCCGTTCGTCGACGCCCGTACAGCGTGGTTTTACTTGATGAAATTGAAAAGGCGCACGCTGAAGTTTTTAATATTTTATTGCAAGTTTTGGATGACGGTCGCCTGACCGATGGTCAAGGCCGCACGGTCGACTTTCGTAATACCGTTATTGTGATGACTTCAAATGTCGGCTCGCAGTCGATAATGGATGAAAAACTGAGCGACGAGCAAAAGCGTGACGCGGTTATGGCGCAACTGCGCGATCATTTCAGGCCCGAATTCTTAAATCGCGTCGATGAAGTGATTGTATTTGAAAGCTTGAACGCCGAGAGATTGGCGGAAATTGTAGATATTCAACTCGAAGACGTGCGCCGACGGCTCGAAGAGAAAAAAATAGCTTTAAAATTTACGGATCGAGCAAAAAAATGGTTGGCCGATAAAGGATATGATCCTGTATTTGGCGCCCGACCGTTAAAGCGCGTAATAAAAACAGAAGTGCTCAATCCCCTCGCCAAAGGTCTGATCGCCGGTGAATTTTCGGCCGGGCATACGGTGAATATTGACGCGCATGATTTGGGTTTAAAATTCACTGTTGAGTAACAATACCAACCTAGACTCAACTTCAAAGCAATAGTCTCCGAATAAGACACTGTAACAACCGACGGAGTTTTCATGTACCTCCAAGGGAATTTGCAAACAGTGTTTGATGCGCTCTATGAAATGGGTGTGATTGAGCCCATATTGCAAGTCGATTGGCAAGATGCCCTGAAAGAAATGAACCAGGATCCTGCACCACTATTCGCTGTGGTTAAAGTTGCCAACAATTTTCAATCAGACGTGGGAGTGCTAATAGAAAAACTCGAGACGTTCGATGAGCGATCGCTCGGCTATTTGGCAATGGAGGTGGCTCGTGAATTTGCCGATTTTCACGCGCGGCAACAGATCCACTAGCCTATACGTCATCGCGATTGCGACCGTATTGTTGACGGCGGGTTCCGCATTTGCAAGCTGGAAGATCGACTTTGCCCATCGAGTTGGCCCGACGGAGTCGTCAGTGACGAGTACCGATTTGAGTCTCTTGCCAGCGCAAGCTCAAACAGCTGCACAACCGAATTTATTCTCGAACATTATCGATACTACGCGGCCGGTACAGGATATTGTTATTCTCAATACCGACAAGGGATTTATTCCTTCAACAATTCGAGTTCGCGAGGGTCAGCAGTACCGTATTTACGTCGTAAACGTGAACAAAAACGACCGCAATGTCAGTTTTATAATGGATGCATTTAACGAATACGACTCGACCTATTATGGCAAGGTTCGTTCGTTTAATATCGCGCCGACCCGCGACGGGGTTTACTCGTATGAATCCCCCGAAACTTCTGCACAAGGGCAATTAATTGTATATTCGACCGCTCCCGCGGCTCCAGTTACAACGCCAGCCATTAAACTGGATCTTCGCGAACCCGCATCGGAGTAAACCGTGAATACTCCAGGCACGGTGTTTCAAGAGGCCATTCGAAATTTTTTGGCACCGATCGAGCATCTGTTAAATGATGAAAGCGTGACCGAAGTAATGATCAATGGGCCAAATGAAATTTGGGTCGAAATTGCCGGGAAAATTCAGAAAACCACAGCGGCGTTTAAGGACGAAGATTCGTTGCGGGCCGCGGTTAACAATATCGCTCAAAGCGTCGGGCGTGTTATCAATGACGATCAGCCCCGTCTTGATGCGCGACTGCCGAACGGTTATCGCATACACGCTGTACTACCACCTTGTTCGCGAAAAGGTACGACGGTCGCAATTCGAAAATTCGCATCACAACAAATTTCATTTAAAGAATACGTGCGTATGGGAGCGATCAGTCTCGATGCCGCCCAGTTTTTGGATATTGCAGTTAAACTCGGCAAAAATATTCTTGTCAGCGGCGGCACAGGAAGCGGTAAAACGACTCTGCTTGGAATGTTATGTGAGCGCATCCCGCCGGGCCAACGGCTTATCGTAATTGAAGACGCCAGCGAACTTAAAGTTGAATACGAACACGTTGTGTTTTTCGAAACTCGCATGGCCGATGAAAAAAATTTAAGTGAAGTATCGGTACGCGACCTTCTCAAAAGTAGCTTGCGTTTGCGCCCTGATCGCATTGTTGTCGGCGAAGTGCGCGGCGCTGAAGCGCTTGAACTCGTTCAGGCGATGAACACGGGCCACAAAGGTTGTATGGGTACGGTGCACGCCAATTCGTCGGAAGATGCCTTGACGCGACTCGAGGCTCTTGCACAAGGCGCCGAACAAAAGTTGAGCGAGCGGGCCCTTCGCGGTCAGATTGTTTCAGCGATTGACATTGTTGTACAGATTTCGCGCTATTCGGATGGCTCCCGCCGGATAGCTGAAATTTCAGAAGTGCGAGGGTTTACACCGGACGGGTCCTACGACGTTGTCCCGATTTATTCGATGAGCCGTCTTTTGAAACGGCCAGACGGCAAACTTGCAGGAAGTCTGCAACCCACCGGCGAATTGCCTACATTTTTAGCAGAAATAGAGGACAATCAAATCCCATTCGGGCGCGACAAGTTTCAAAAACCCAGCGCAGCATAAGAATAACCGTGCTGACGCCCACAACGCACCGGGTCTGTAATCCAGCTTGTCACAGTTAGCCACAAAATATACAAAGTGGCCGTGTTTTTCAGCGGTAAAATTACCAATTCCATCATCACTTTTTTGCACCAGCGCGGCGAAGACCTCCATGACATTTACGACCTCACTGACCTGCCGTTTGAATTTTTGAAAGATACGAGCTGCTGGCTTGACGCTGCTCGATTAGATCGATTTTTGGGGCAGGTTGAAAACTGGTGTGTGGAACAGAGAAGTATCGAAAATCCGTTGGAACTTATTGGGCATAGCGCGAAAGAGCTCAAGGCATGGGGCGTACTCGATAGCGTATTGCGAATGATCGATAAACCTCACGATATTTTTCTGCAACCGCAGCGGTTTCTTTCTTATTTTATTTCACCGGCGCCACCGATTGCGAATATTCGTCGTGGCGAGTTCAGCGTTTCATTTGATTTGCCGATTTCGTCTGACGAATTTCCGCACGTTGCGGCGTATATTCGTTCGGCCATAGAAACAATTCCTGTTTTTATGGGGTTACCGATGGCCGAAGCAAATTGGCAACAAAATCGTTTGAGCGTCAATTGGCAGCCCTCACAAGCTGCGTTTCGCAATGAATCCGTCGAACGGCGCCAAATGGCTCCCGAAGTGTTTGAAAATTTGATTTCAACTCTTGAGAAAACGGAACAAGCTTTACTTGCCAAGACGCGCGAACTTGAACGGATTAAACTCGAAAATGCGCTTGCCGCAAAGTCGATGCCTGTTCAGACGGAGTCTTTGACGGGTGCTTCAGAAAGCAATTCGGGAATTCACCAGCAGATTATGAAGTTGCAAGATTATTTTACGCGTTCCCAACAGCTGATCACTTTACTGATAGGACAAGACCGCATGTCCGAACAAGTGCGTGAGGCAATGAAGCGCGTGAATTGGGAGCGCGTGCAAGAAAATTTCAGTGAAGTCACACGTGAACTGCTGAATCATTCAGAGTCATCGAACCGTTCTAAGGAGGCATTTCATGGGCAAGATCACACAAGTACGCGCGCGGCAGATTCTCGACAGTCGTGGTTACCCAACAGTTGAAATTGAAGTAACTGTTGATCACCAGTTTGTGGGCCGTGCCGCAATTCCGTCTGGGGCGTCAACTGGTGGGCATCAAGCCATAGAATTACGCGACGGTGATCTTAAGTTTTTTCAC
>JAJYHS010000081.1 GCA_021784635.1 bacterium | reverse complement strand
AAATGCGCGCAGATCGGGTCGAGCCGATTGAGTTCGTGAGGTGCGACTATGAGCCGTAATTTATTTTCTTTCAACAGAGATTGGACAGCCGTTAAAAAAATCTCCTCATCGTCTGGCTCGGTTGAACCCGCGATCAGTACGGGTCGTTCATCGCGCGCAAAAGACGCGATAGGTTTCGGATGTTCCAGCCGATAAATAACTTGGTCAAAACGCGTATCACCATGTACTTCGACATTGCGGATGCCCGCTCTCAACGACTGTTGTTCGTCCTTTTGTGATAGGACATAAATTTGTGAGAGTTTTGAATAAATCCATTTGTCGTACAAAGCACGTGGTTGAGAATGGGGCTTCAGCGTCGCCGAAAACAGCAAAGAGGGGATGTTTCTTGAAGTCGTTTGCGTGACTATTTCTGGCCATACGTCGGTTCGAGCGATGAGCAGTGCCGCGGGTTTCAGCCGGTCCAAAAACGAGCGCACAGGTCCTGGTAAATCAAACGGCAAAGGCGACGAGCCATCTACACCTGGTGTTTTAGTAATTGATTCGGCGTAAGATGGCGAAAAATACGTAACGAAAACCGGTTGTGATGGATTTTCGTCTTTAATTCGTCGGATGACAGGTTTGGCGTATTCGAATTCCCCGGAAGCAGCGTGAATCCAAATTGGCGGTTTGGGAAATGCAAGACTTATAGAATCGCGCGGCCGAAGTAGACGTCTTTGTTCGTAAAATTTTTGAAGTTTTGCATTATATTTCTTCGCGAGCCAAATGCCCATGATGGCAAACGGCCAAAACAAAAAACGATAAAGCATGAAAAAAACAGTTTCAAATAACCGCATGGTCGTTCACTTCATGTATGGTTTTGGCCACGCGGTGGGGATCGATACCGGTCATACACGCTTTATATACTTTGTTGCGACAGCGGCCGCGTCCGTCTTTAGTGCACGGACGGCATTTTAGGGGGACTTCCAGCACCCGCGATGTCGGCTGTTTGGGAAAGCCAAACGCCGTCGGTCCGATGAGCGCAACGGTTGGGCGTGCGAGTAAATCCGCCGCATGCATAAGCCCCGTATCACCTGCGACGATAGCTTTAACTATCTTTATAATTGACAAGCATTGTAGCCAGGTTAGCTCGCCAGCTAAATTGCGAATGGCATCCGAAGGAGCAACTAGATTTTTGCATATCTCGTCGTCTTTTCCGCCAAGCACGAGAACTGGGCTGCCCAGGGATTGAATAAGGGTTTGCCAATGGACTTTTGGCCATTCTTTTAGCGGCCAGGCGGCGCCAGGCACGATCGCGACCCACTGATTGATATCATTTGGTAGGCGCTGACGAACTGTTGCAAAAGTCACTGTTGAACAATCAAAACTCGAGTGAAATTTACCGGTTATACCGGGATCTCCAAGCCATTCGTGAAGTGGCTCAAGATACGAGTCTACGCCGCGAAATGGCTTTGAAAACAGATTGATACGAAACAAAAAAAGCAGCAGGCGCTTGATTCGGCGTTTTGGTCGTCGTGCCAAATTAAATTTGCAGCTCAAGCGTAAAGCTGAAGTTATTAAAAATGATCGCAAATTCGAGTGAGCGTCATAAATGTGTGTATAGCGCTCACGTCGTAAGTTGAGGATCAATCGAAATAGACCGCGCACGCCGCTTTTGCGGTCGAGCGCCCAAACACAGTTTATGGGTGCTTGAGGGGCAGACGTTTGATCTTGCGAAATTCGATATGCTTGGACCACTTCGACAAAATCGGTTCGCGTCGCAAAATGAACGTGCGCGTGTTCATTCCGCATACGCAACGCGCCTACGGCTGGCAAACATTGCATTATGTCGCCAAAACTTGAAAAACGAATAACCAAAATTTTTTCAGGCATTAAGGGGTGCAGTTTGCCACTGTTGGCAAAAAACTGCACCGATTTTTATGCCGCTTGGTCCGCAGGCAAAAGCCCTGTGGCGACGAGACGGGCGCGTACAATATTCCAAAACGTGTCGCGCAGGGGTGCTTCTTTAGGATTTAACCTTAATTTTGCCATGCTATTGTTGTGATAAGCCTCGATAAAATCAGAGTCCGGACCCCCTTTAACCAATTTCATCAAAAGACGAAAATGTGCGTCAGTGAGGTCGCCTGTGCAAAGCATTTTTTGCACGCTGCCTTCGGGGGTATGCTTTAGAAACTCGTAGATCCCTTTTATAGTTTCGTCAGACGCTGCCATTTTGGCTCCTTTCAAAGGTCAAATATTCTCATTCATTTTCGATCTATTTTTTGTTTCGAACAAGTCATGAAATTGTAATACTCTCAACGAAAGGCGAGGCGAGCCGACAACAAACGATAATAGTGATACAAATGATGCGGGAGGCGAACTATGCTCACAAACGAAAAACGTATTCTGCTGGCCAATGACTTATCGGATTCGTCATGTCCGGCAATGAAAATTGTTGAACAGGTTGAAACCTGTGCGCAGTCATTTTCGCGGTTGTTTGATGTTCCGATCGGGTACATATCCGTTACGGCGATGCGCGATCTTGATGTAAGTCAGCCTGAGAATGTCATTTCGGCGCGCCGGGCGCAGGTCGAAGCCCGATTGTCTAAATTTCAAGTTCAACCGGAAATTATTGTGCGATTTGGGCCGCCCGCAGACGAAATTGTGCGTGTCGCGAACGCTGAACCACAAGTTGAACTTATCGTCATCGGCACAAGGGGCCGAACTGGATTTGAACACATTTGGGAGGGTAGCATTGCCGAAGACGTGATTCGCCACTCTTCGCGACCGGTCGTGGTAGTGGGGCCGAACGTGCAAAATAATGGCCGATTACCGGAACGTCCAAAAATCGTTGTAGCAACAGATTTTGGCGAGTCTGCACAAATGGCTGAACAGTATGCTGTCCAACTGGCAAAAAATTTAGGTCTCGAAGTTCGATTTTTATTTTGTTTGGGGGATGAGTTGAGATCGATTCAAGAAACCATTCTCGACACGGGTGTTGCCCCCTATGATTTTGATTTAAGGGAAAAACAATTAAGAGAACAAGTGGAGCGCGATTTCGAAAAAAAAGTGGAGCAAACAAAAAAAAATGGCGTGAATGTCACCTATGAAATTCGCCGCGGCCTCGCGGTCGACGAATTACCGGCAGCTTCGAAAATTTGTGATTTACTGATAACCGGGACACGAGGGCGCAATCGCCTTCTGACGGCGTTTTTTGGGAGTGCGGCACGGTCCGCAATCTTATCGTCAGCCGTGCCCGTTATGGTTGTACCGCCGACAATTAAAATTTAGTTGGTCGAGGCGGTGGCATTCGAATCATGCGCCGCTAAAACCTCTTCGATTTTTTTCATCAAATCGTTAGGTTTGAACGGTTTTAATAGAACGGCAGATACGCCGAACTGCGCCGCGCTCTGCACGCTTTCTTTTTCAGGGTGGCCGGTAATTACAATGACCGGCACTTGAATGCCCGCCTTGCGCAAAACTTTTAAAAAATCCGGCCCCGACACCAGTGGCATTTTTAAGTCGCACAAAATAAGGTTAAATTGCTTTCCGCTTTGAATTTTTTGAATAGCGTGTTTGCCATTGGCGGCGGTAACGACGTCGTAGCCACATTGAAAAAGTCGCCGTTCAAGAGTCAGGCGGTAATCTTCTTCGTCGTCGACCACAAGAATAGTGCGTCTATTCTTTTTGACGCTATCTTTTGCTTCGTCCATTTCGTCACGCCCTCACTTTTTTAAAAGTGTAATGGTGAATTTCGCGCCTTTGCCTTCCTTGCTTTTGACTGAAATGGTCCCGCCCCAGGATTGAACAAGTTTGTAAGAAGTGGCAAGTCCGAGCCCCGTGCCTACACCCACATCTTTAGTTGTAAAAAATGGTTTGAAAATTTGCGAGATATTTTTTTCGCTAATACCACATCCTGTGTCGCTAACCGTTACAATGACATGCTCATCGACAATTTCGACATGAAATTCGACGCAATGGTCCTTCGTCGTGCCGTCTTTAATCGCTTCTTCGATTGCATGTATGGCATTGACCACAAGATTGAGAAAAACCTGGCCCAAAGGCCCTCTCTCGGCCTTGACCAGTATTCCCGGAGCGCATTTGCGATCGAGCGTAATGGACTTACGATTCAACTCCGGTTCGATGAGAGTCAAAACGTCGTCAATGACTTGATTGAGATCGATCGCCGATGCGTGATCGGACAAACCTCCTCGGCTCAAGTGTAGTAGCGAATTTACCAGCTTCGAAATGCGGTCGATTTGCGTAATAATAACGCCCATGTCGCCTTTTAAACTCTCGTTATCCAGCGCCTTTTTTTCGGCAAATTCGGCGCGACTTCGAATAATTCCAAGCGGCGTGCCGATTTCATGGGCTAAACTTGAAGCTAGCAGACCAAGCGATGCGAGGCGGTCTTGCTGCAAAATTTGTGCGCGGTTTTCACGAAGCTCTTTTAAATCTGAAGCGTGTTTCATCGAATAGCGTATGGAGCGCTCAATAAGCTGAGGAGTCAGTGAACCTTTAAGCAAGTAATCGGAGGCGCCCGTTTCCATCGCTTTTAGATCGAGATCGAAATCACCATAACTCGTGAGAAAAATGATGGGACACGTGGATTTCAAATCCCGCACTTCGTTTAAAATATCAAGCCCTGTGTGTTCGCCCAAGCGGTAATCGAGTAGACACGCATCAAAAACATTTAGTTCTTCGTTGCGAATCAAGGCTTCGAGCCCCTCGCTAAAAGAGGGCTTCCAAGTGATTTTATAATGACTGTGCGTCAGTTCAGACAAAAGACTCCGTATATGGACGAAATCATCTTCATCGTCGTCGATTAAGAGAATTTGAAATTCGTTTGGTTTCACGGTTAGGATCTTTTCTTAGTGTCGGGCAGCTCGACAATTTCAAACCAATACCGGCCCAAATCTTTCGTGACTTGAACAAGTGACAAAAATGAAACCGGCTTAGTGATGTAAGAATTCACTCCCAAATCGTAGGTACGGTAAATATCTTCTTCGGCTTTTGAGGTCGTCAGCACAACAACCGGAATTTGGCGGAGTTTTGAGTCTGATTTTATCTCTTTCAGCGCTTCGCGGCCGTCTTTTTTAGGCATATTGAGATCCAACAAAATCAAACCAGGCAATGGTTCATTGCTATTTTTCTCGAATTTGCCGATTCGATGCAGATATTGAATCAAATCTTCGCCATCGTGAACAAAATGAAGTTGATTTAAAAGATGGCTTTCTCGAAACGCATCTTCAATCATTTGGCAGTCATCGAGATCGTCATCCGCCACCAGAATGGGGACCTGA
>JAJYHS010000207.1 GCA_021784635.1 bacterium | reverse complement strand
CGGATTTTAAGTTTTTCAACCGGGACCTCAGCTGGTTGAAATTCAATGAGCGCGTCTTAAATTTGGCCCAGGATCATCGCGTGCCACTGCTCGAGCGGCTGCGCTTTCTTTCAATCTTTTCAACAAATCTCGATGAATTTTTCATGAAACGGATCAGCTCGTTGCGAGGCCAGAGTGAAAAGCCGATAGCTGATATTGGGCCGCAGCCGCTCACGGGCCAGCAGCTTTTTAGTGAAATTCGGGCCACTGTTGTTCGTCATGGCGAATTGATGCGGCAACCTTATGAAAAGCTTTTGCCCGAGCTTGAAAAGCAGAAAATATTTTTTCTCAAATGGCAAGAGCTCACTGACGTTGAAAAAAAATGGGCGGGCGAATATTTTACGAACAAAGTTTTTCCGATTCTCACCCCTCTGGCAGTCGACAAATCGCACCCTTTTCCGTTTCTTTCGAATTTATCTGTTTCTTTGGGAATCGTATTGAAGCGGCCGAAAACCTTTGAGCAGCTTTTTGCACGCGTGAAAATTCCTGAAGTATTACCACAGTGGGTTCAAATTCATTCGAGCGGGGAGCGAGGCTATCGCCTGATTCGTCTGATTGATTTGATTGCGGCGAATTTGAGCGAACTATTTCCGGAGATGCTTATTGAGCACGTGATGCCGTTTCGAGTGACCCGGAACGCCGATGTCGGCGACATGAGTGACGATGTCGAAGACCGGTTTGATACCGTAGAAGAAGAATTGCGTTTGCGCCGGGTCGCACAGATTGTACGGCTCGAACACGGTCCGGTTGCCGATCGTACGATGCTCCATTATTTGCGCGACGAACTTAAACTAACCAATGGCGACTTATACGAAAATTGCGGGGAGATTAGCTATCACTCACTGAGCGAAGTGGCCAATCTCAACATCGCGTCTTTGCGTTATGCCCCTTGCGTGCCGGTGCGCCCGAGCGTCTATAGGGATGATGACCGGGATGTCTTCTCGGCGATTCGGGACCGTGACATTTTGGTTCATTATCCGTACGAAAGCTTTCCGGATAGCGTTGAGAGATTTGTTAGAGAGGCCGTAAATGATCCGGCAGTGTTAGCCATCAAAATTACTTTGTACCGAGCCGGCGAAAACAATCCCATCATTCCAATGCTCATAACTGCGGCGCAAAAGGGCAAACAAGTCGTATGCATTCTGGAGCTCAAGGCGCGTTTTGACGAAGCTCGTAATATGTACTGGGGTGAGATGCTCGAAGATGCGGGCGTGCACGTAATTTATGGAGTTGAAGACAAAAAAGTGCACTCCAAAATTATGCTCATAATTAGAAAAGAAGGGGAGAATTATCGGTTCTACTCACACATCAGCTCCGGTAACTATAATCCGAATACCGCCAAACTTTATACGGACTTGAGTTTGTTTACCGCCGATAAGCGAATAGGCACCGAAGTTATCGAAGTTTTTAATTATTTGACCGGGCTCAGTCTCAAAAAAAATTATCAAAAATTATTGGTCGCGCCGATCAACATGCGAAAACGCTTTTTGCAATTGATAAAAAAAGAAATCGAATTTCAAAAAACCGGCGAAGGTGGCTACATTTTAGCAAAAATGAATAGCTTTGAAGACCGGGAGGTTTGCGATGCGCTCTACGAAGCTTCTCAGGCAGGCGTCAAAATTGATCTGATCGTTCGCGGTTTATGCACGCTTCGCCCGCATGTTCCGGGATTAAGCGAAAACATTCGCGTTTTTTCGGTGGTGGGCCGTTTTCTAGAACATTCCCGAATTTATTATTTCAAGCGAGGATCGAAAGACCCGATTGACGGCAAATTTATGATCGGTTCGGCGGATTGGATGTACCGCAATTTAAACAACCGAATTGAAGCCGTTGTTCCGATCGACGAGGCTGCGTGTAAACAATATTTGTGGCAAGTGCTACAAATGATTTTGAACGATCGCGTACAAACTTGGGAGTTAGAGCCGAACGGCGAGTACACGCTTCGAAAACCTGAAACATCTGGCGAGCGCGGAGTGCAAGAAGAACTTGGGCGGTTGCACGGTAGTCTCGTCATAGCCGATAAAAGTACGCGATGAAACTCGTACTTGTACGTCACGCCGATGCCGGTGATCGTTTGAAATGGCGGCGGACAGGAAGGCCCGATGAAGATCGCCCGCTGTCGAAAAAAGGCCGGAATCAGGCGAAGCTGCTCGCGCGCCGCATGCGATTTTTGTTTAAAAACGCGGATTTGATTCTGACTTCGCCTCTTGTTCGGGCACTTGAAACGGCCGAGATTTTACAAGAAAGGTCCGCGCGCGCTCGACCTAAGCGTCTGCGGTTGGTTCAAGTGGACGAGCTCAAACCGTTAACCGCTCCCGAGGTGACTGTTGAAAAAGTCAAAACTTTTAAAGCGCAAAAAATCTTGGTTATGGTCGGGCACGAACCGCACCTCGGCCGGTTTTTGAGTTTCATCTTGACGGGCAGGGGGCATGAATCGTTCGATATATCTAAAGGGGCGATCGCACTTGTGGAGTTTGAAGGCGAAATTGAAAAAGGTCGGGGACGGTTGACATGTTTTCTGCAACCAACGCATTTGAAAAAAATCTGAAAACTAAAAAAAAGCGTACGCGTAGACTTAATATTTCTCCGCTGCGTATCGCAATTATCGATCTCGGTACCAATTCAGTCCGCTGCGATATCTATCGCATTAACGGAAAACGTATCGAGCGCTTGCATCGCGGTAAGCGCATGATTCGTCTCGGCGACGGCGTGTTTCAATCGGGTGAGCTGACTCAAGAGGCAATGAATCGCGCGCTGCATGCCTTTTATGCGATTCGGCGCCAGTTGGCCGAGTCGCACGTCGATCATGTGATTGCATTCGGCACAAGCGCTTTGCGTTCGGCTAAGAATTCCCGCGAGTTTCTAGACGAGATCCGAAAGCGTACGCACATTTCGATTCAAATAATTAGCGGCCAAGAAGAAGGCCGTCTTATCGCGTGCGGGATTATGTCGAGTTTGCCGACTCCCAAAGGTGTATTTGCGATGGTAGACATCGGCGGCGGGAGCACCGAAATTTCACTCGCCAACGGCAAAAGACTTTTGAGTTGCCAAAGTTATCAATTAGGCGCCAACCGTCTGTGGCAAATGTACCTAAAAACCGTGCCGCCTATTCACAAGCGCGGGCAATTGAATCCGGTACTGGCGCTCAGACAACATCTCAAAGATTCACTTCATTCGCTAACTGTGTTGCGCGAGAAGTACGCCGTCAAAACTTTAATTGGTTCCAGCGGTACGATTCGCACAATTGGTAAAATATTAAAAAAGTTGGGCCGATCGAACCGACCCATACACCGGTCCGACCTGAGCGCTTTAATTAGCGAAATGCAAACGATGACGCGCTCACAGTTGTTAAAATTGCCGGGACTTGAACCGCGTCGTCTAGATTTGATTTTACCGGGCGCGATTCTTCTTGAAGAAGTGATGTTGGCGCTCAACATGCGGTCCGTTCTTGTTACCGACATCGCGCTTCGCGATGGAATTCTACAGCGTGAACTGAACAATCTTTATGACGGAGAAACCGGCGCCCGCCGTGCCGCCCGATGAATTCGCAATTTTCCGATTTTTTCAAACTTTTGACTGCGCGATTTCTGTTTATTATCGCCGTTCAAATTCAGACGATCATTCTGGGCTGGCATATGTACGACATTACAAAAAACCCGTTGTATTTGGGTTTTATCGGGCTAGCTGAAGCCATTCCTGCTCTGATTTTGGCGCTGCCAGCGGGGATGTTCGTCGATCGGCACAAGCCGCTTAATATTTACCGCGGCGTTTTGGCCGTCGGCTTTCTTTCATGTTTGGTTTTGGCTCTTTCGCAGGTGCACGAATTTCATTTGGCACATTCAATTGAAGTTTGGGCGTTATTTGCGTCGGCGCTTATCAGCGGAGGCGCACGAGCCTTTAACATGCCGTCAGTATACGCCATTATGCCGCGAATTTTGCCGAGGCAAAATTATTCACGCTATGTCACTTACCTGACGACAAGCACTCAGGCCGCGCGGATAATTGGTCCGGCGATCGGCGGTCTGCTTTACGCTTATGTTGGAGTTTTCAGCGCGTCTGCCGTGGCGTGCGTGTTTGTACTGATTGCCATGGTTGTCGCGTTGTTTATTCGAAAAAATTTAGCAGCGGCAAATCCGCGCGCGAAGCTTAACTCGCGGTCATCGCTTAACGAGCTTTTTACCGGGGTGAAGTTTGTTTTTCGCCACAAACTTTTGTTGCCCGCTATGTCGCTTGACATGATATCTGTTTTTTTTGGCGGAGTGACCGCCCTTTTGCCAATTTATGCCGCCGAGATTTTGCACGTCGGCCCACAAGGTTTGGGCTACTTGCGAGCGGCCCCTGCGGTGGGCGCGGTGTTGGTCGGGTTTTTGCTTACACGAATCGAATTTCGCCATAAGGCCGGCCGTTGGTTGTTTGCCGCCGTGGCGGGATTTGGAGTTTCAACAATCGTCTTTGCCGTAAGCCACAATTATGCTCTGTCACTCATCGCCATGTTTTTTATCGGTGGTTTCGACAGCATCAGTATGGTGATTCGCGGTACCACTGTACAACTGTCTTCGCCCGATGAAATGCGCGGACGGATCTCATCAGTCAATGCCGTTTTTATCGGCTCATCCAACGAACTTGGAGAGTTTGAATCCGGAGTCGCAGCGAAAATTATGGGTACGATCCCGGCGGCTGTTTTTGGCGGGGTCGTTTGTCTCATTACCGTCGCGACCACAGTCGCGTTGGCGCCGGCATTGCGCGCGCTCAATTTGCGTGAACTTGAGGTTGAGTCGAATAGCAAAAACTAGAATTGCCCGCTGAATCGTGATATGAGGTCAACCCTACGCACGGAGAAGCAAATGAAAATTTTTTCAATCATTATCTGTACAAGTGTAATAGCGCTTGCGGGTTGCAGCGGGTTTAATTCAACGTCAAGCGGTGCCGGTGCAACCGGGCAAAGTCTTTGCTTGGCTAAAACGAGTGAAACGGTATTTGCCGCGCCTGTGACAAACCCCACCGCGTGCGTAACTCAAGTGCAAGTGACATGGACTGCTCCAACAACCAACACAGATGGTTCGCCTCTAACAAATCTTGCCGGTTTCAATATCTATTACGGTACGGCAGCAGGCAGTTTTGTTCATGAAATTAATGTTCCAGATCGATGTGCGGGCAAAGAGACTATTTTGAATTTAGCGCCTGCCACCTATTACTTTGTCATGACGGCCTACAATACGATCGGTACCGAAAGCGGATACTCAACTCCGAGAT
>JAJYHS010000263.1 GCA_021784635.1 bacterium | reverse complement strand
ACGGGAAAGCATTGTTTTCGATCAAAATGCGAAATCGCGACGAAGTCGGCCGGTAAAAACTCACAAGCATTAAATGCAAATTGGCCGTAAGCGAGTTCATGGCCACGACTTCGTTTGGTTGTGCCCCGACAATATGAGCTAAATTTTCACTTACTGTTTCGTGGTACGGCAGCCATGGGTTTTTTGCCGAAAAATGGCCGGCCACGCCAAGGCGCGACCACTCGTCAAGCTCAAGATCGATGTATTCACGGGCGTGTTTAGGCATAAGCCCCAAAGAATGGCCGGCAAAATAAAATTGCGGCGTATTATTAGGCGTAAGAGGAATATGAAACTCGTCGCGAAATGAGTGTAGGGGGTCGTCGAGATCAAGGCGCTGAGCGCCCTGTAAAGAATCGTGTTCTTGCGAAAATTCTGGCATCCTGACTCCGGTACTGTTAGACAAAGATTTGAGATGGGCTCAGTCATACCAGTGAGTTGAGATGGAGAAAATAAAAAATTACATAGGCGGCGAATTCACCGACCCAAGTTCAGGCCGCTACATAGAAAATTTCAATCCGTCACGTGGAGCGGCCTATTCGCTCGTTGCGGGCTCGAATGAAAATGACGTCAAATTGGCCTTTGCGGCGGCTCAAGCGGCGCAGCCGGCCTGGGCGGCATTGCATGTTGAAGAGCGTGCGCGGTATTTGCGGGCGCTAAGCGAGGCCATTCTAGAACAGTTAGATGAACTTGCGCGAGCCGAATCGATTGATAATGGCAAGCCGATTCGGCTGTCACGAAGCCTTGATATCCCGCGAAGTGCAAAAAACTTGCGCTTTTTTGCCGATGCCATCACACAATTTCACGGCGAGTTTTTTCGCGACGACAGTTCAACGAGCGCGGTTACTTATTCTCCACTCGGTGTTGTGGCAACGATTTCACCGTGGAATTTGCCGCTGTATCTGTTGACCTGGAAGATCGCCCCCGCGCTCGCCGCCGGCAACGCGGTTATTGCAAAACCGTCTGAGGTAACACCTTATACGGCCTTTATGCTTGCCAAAATCGCGCGCGATGTGGGTTTTCCGGCTGGAGTTCTTAATATCGTTCACGGCGAAGGCGCTGACGTGGGTGCCGCTTTGGTAAAACATCCAGGCATAAAAGCGATTTCATTTACCGGCAGTACGGCGACGGGCCGACAAATTGCCCAAATGGCGGCAGGGGATTTTAAAAAATACTCGCTTGAGATGGGCGGCAAAAACCCCAATATTATTTTTGCCGATTGTGACTTTGAGAAAGCGCTTGAAACAACGATGCGCTCGACGTTTGCCAATCAAGGGCAGATTTGTCTTTGTGGCTCGCGCATTTTAATTGAAAAAGAAATTTATGAGAAATTTCGCGATGGGCTTGTTGAACGCGCCAAGGCTTTGCGATTGGGTGATCCGCTAAATGATTCGACCGAACAGGGCGCCGTGGTTTCAGAGCCACATATGAAAAAAATCCTTCACTACATTGAACTTGCTAAAAAAGAAGGCGGTAAAATTCTATGTGGGGGCGAGCGCGCTATTTTGCCGGGCGAATTAAAAAACGGTTATTTTATTCAACCTACGCTTATCGAAGGCCTCAAACCAAATTCGTCGTGTAATCAAGATGAAATTTTTGGCCCCGTTGCGACCCTTATACCTTTTGAAAATGAAAATGAAGCGATCGAGATTGCGAACGGCACGCGCTATGGCCTATCAGCAAGTCTCTGGTCAAATGATGTGAGTCGATGTGATCGCGTTGCCAACGCCCTGAATGCGGGGGTCGTGTGGATCAACAGTTGGATGGTGCGTGATCTACGCACGCCATTTGGTGGCGTTAAAGAATCGGGAGTGGGGCGTGAAGGTGGGGAGCTGGCATTGCGGTTTTTTTCAGAAGTAAAAACAATCAGCCGGCCAAATGGGCAAGGCCAATCGAAAGCGTAAAGCGCAGGTGAAGCTGAAGGTGAAGGTGCCAGTGAAAGTAAAATTGAAAGTGAACATAAAGCGATGAGTAATGAGCGTGTCGTGATTGATTCGAAAAAAGCGCCGGAACCTGTCGGCATGTACCCTCACGCAAGACGGGCGGGTGATTTTTTATTTCTATCGGGTGTCGGCCCACGGGTACGCGGGCAAAAAGAAATCCCGAGCGGCATCAAAGCTCAGTGCGAGAGTGTGTTTAAAAATATAAAAATGATCCTCGAAGAGGCGGGCTTTAAGTGGGAAGACCTGATTGATGTCACCGTTTTTTTAACTGATATGAAGCGCGACTTTGAGACCTATAATGAAATGTACGCCGAATATTTTAAAACGAATAAACCTTGCCGTACGACGGTGGAAGTCAATCGGCTCCCGACGCCGATTGCGATTGAACTCAAATGTATCGCGGCAAAAAATCAAGGTGCGGCAAATGGTACTGGCGAATCCAGTGACGCGAGAAATGAGATGAAAAAATGAGTCAGACGCTTTCAGCCATCCCACTACAAAAATGGATCAACGAAAACCGCGAGGCACTCAAGCCGCCGGTGGGTAACAAAGTCATTTGGAAGGATCGCGAATTCATCGTCATGGCCGTCGGCGGACCAAATGTGCGCACGGACTATCACTACAATGAAGGCGAAGAACTTTTTTATCAAGTCGAAGGCACAATCACTTTAAAAGTGGTTCACAACAATGAATTTCAAGATATTAAAATTGCGCCGGGGGATATTTTTCTACTCCCGCCGAAAACGCCGCATTCACCGCAACGACCGGCGGGCAGTGTGGGTCTTGTTGTCGAGCGCATCCGCCGCCCTGGTGAACAAGATGGACTTTTATGGTTTTGCAAAAAATGTCATCATCGTTTGTATGAAGAGTATTTTGCGCTTACCAACATTGAAACGCAGTTCCCGGCGGTTTTTGACCGCTTCTACGGGAGTGAGCACACAACTTGCCCGAAATGCGGTGAGTTCAATGGGCGCGCATGAAAGCAATTGATATTCACACGCACATTTTGCCGCCTGAAATTCCAAAATTTCGCGATCAATTCGGTTATGGCGGATTCATCGAATATCGTTGTGAAGCGGGCGGCGGGGGGGCGAGTTGCCGGCACGTTGACATGTACTACGATTCGGGTTCATTTTTTCGCCGTGTAAAACCCAACGTCTTTGACGCAAAAGAACGGCTTAAAGAGTGCGACGCGTGCACGGTTCAACTTCAGGTGCTCTCGACTGTGCCCGTGATGTTTTCGTATTGGGCGAAACCTCGCGACGGCCACTATGTTTCACAGTTTTTAAACGATCATTTGGCAAAGGTCATTTCTGAGCATCCCGCTCGTTTTCTTGGCCTTGCAACTGTTCCCATGCAAGATGCAAAATTGGCCGTCAAAGAAGCCAAGCGCGCAAAAGAAACGCTTGGGCTTACGGGCTTTCAAATTGGCTCGAACATAAATCAAATCAATTTGTCTGACCCGCAGTTTTTTCCGTTTTACGAAGCGTGCGAGGCGATGAATGCGCCAATTTTTGTGCACCCGTGGGATATGATGGGCAAAAAAGAAATGCCTCAATATTGGCTGCCGTGGCTGGTGGGTATGCCGGCTGAAACATCGCGCGCAATTTGCAGTCTAATTTTTGGCGGAGTGATGAGTCGCTTTCCGAAACTGCGGTTTGCATTTGCCCATGGCGGAGGTTCGTTTGCCATGACTCACGGTCGCATCGCGCACGGGTTTCAGATGCGTCCTGATTTATGCGCCACCGAATGCGCTGAAAATCCGGATCATTTTATCGGCCATTTTTTTGTCGATAGTCTTGTTCATGATGTCGAAACTCTGCGCTTTATTGTTCAGCTTTTTGGTGCGAGCCGCGTTTGTTTGGGGAGTGATTATCCGTTCCCGCTAGGTGAAACAAAACCGGGCGAGTTAATTCGCTCAGGTGAGTTTACAAAAGAAGTTGAAGAGCAACTGTTAACCCTTTCAGCACTTGAATGGCTCGGAATTGAAGCCTTGCCGTAAATGGCTATGGTTGGAGGTATAAATGGATCTCAATCTTAAAGAGAAATGCGCGCTCGTTTTTGGTTCATCGATGGGCATCGGTCGAGGCATTGCCGAAGTGCTCATCCGCGAAGGGGCGTCAGTCGGGCTGCTTGCGCGGCATGCGGCGGAGCTTGAAAAAGTTAAAAGTGAAATTGGCGCCAAAGCGGCATATGACGCCGATCTTACAAAGCCAGGAGTTGCGCGAGATACGGTGCAGAAATTTATTCGCGATTTTGGCCGCCTTGACATTCTTGTCACCAATACCGGCGGACCCGCGCGGGGAGGGTTTTTGGATGTTCCAGAAAAACAATGGCGAGACGATTTTCAAAGCCTTTGGATGAGTGTTGTTGAGGCGCTCAACGAAGCCTTGCCGGCTATGAAAAAACAAAAATTTGGCCGAGTGATTATGATTACATCTTTGGCTGCGGTTGAACCGATTGCGGGTCTTACGACTTCAAACGGGTTTCGTGCCGGTCTTACGGGGCTTTGCAAGTCAATTAGCAACGAAGTGGCTTCGTTTGGTATTACAGTTAATACCATTCGGCCCGGTTACATCAACACAAGACGGATTCAAGAAAACAAGTGGTCGCCTGAAAAAATTCGCGAGATGGTGCCCGCCGAGCGGCTGGGTGAACCGCAGGAGCTTGGTGAGCTGGCCGCGTTTTTAGCGTCAGAAAAGGCGGCCTACATCACCGGCCAATCGATTGCCGTCGACGGAGGCCGCCTGAGGGGGCACTAGGCGGCTGCAACACTTGAGATTGAACTATCAATTTCGGATAAGAGTTGTTCTACAAGTTCGGCAAGCTCGTTAAATTTCAGGTGAATGGCGTTCCAATCCCCACGGTGAATGGCCGAGGTTAAATTCTGGCAGAGGTTGACTCCGTCAGAACACATAATGATCGCAAATTCGCCTTGCATTTTGTGAATGGCCAAAGCGAGCTCCTTCAAATTACCGTTTGAGATGGCGGCGGCGATATGGTCCGCTTCAACTGAAAAAACCGCCGCAGCGTTAACAAGAACATTTCGGCACGTGACAAAATTACCGCCAAATTGGTTGCTTAAATCGATTAAATTTAATAGCGGAGTGGACGTAGTCGCCTGCCGTTTTAGACGGCCAAAAGCGGCTTCGACAGGTTCGCTTTTTATTTTTTCGATAGTTTCTGGATTCGTTTCTGCAGTCGTGCCGTGCAGTTCGCGGGCCTCATAAATTCGCTCAAGTATGCGCTTGAGATCTTCAAGATGCGCCGGCTTTGCTATCAGGTCAAAGAGCCCCAAGGCGCGGGCTTTGTCGTAGTCTTGTTGCCG
>JAJYHS010000001.1:3177-5341 GCA_021784635.1 bacterium | reverse complement strand
AGTTTAAGGAGTCGGTAAAAAGCTTGCAAATGCGCAAAGCTTCGCACCGGTACTTGGCGCTTCGTCGCGGCTGGCAAGAGGGCGAACTCAAAGTCACAGTCGAGGGGACGGACGATGTATTGCTGCAGTCGTTTGAAACCGAAGCGGTAATCAAAACGGATTCGCAAGCCGCTTCGTTTTTGAAAGAGGCCGCGAAAATTGCGCTAACGGTTCACGTGATTCCGTCTGTGACAAATGAACTCCATAGCGTATTGAAAGATAAAGCCGACGCCGATGCGATTGCCGTTTTTGCCGAAAACGTGCGGCGTGTTTTGATGGCAAGCCCCTTCGGGCCAAAAGTCGTTTTAGGGGTCGACCCTGGTCTTCGTACGGGATGTAAAATCGCATTGATTGATCGGGGCGGCCGGTTTTTAACTCATACGGTTTTACAAACGCTTGGTGAGGGTGCCAAAGAAAAGGCAAAGAAACTTCTGGCTGAGACGCTTACGCAGATTCAGATTGATGCCGTTGCTGTAGGTAACGGAACGGCCGGGCGCGAGACCGAAAAATTCATCCGTGATATTTTGGTTGAGATTAAAAAAGAAGTGCCGGTAATCATGGTGAACGAGTCGGGCGCAAGCGTTTATTCGGCAAGCGATGTCGCGCGAGAAGAGTTTCCGGATCTTGATTTAACGGTTCGTGGCGCGATTTCGATAGCCCGGCGGTTACAAGATCCGTTATCCGAGCTTGTGAAAGTTGACCCTAAATCAATCGGAGTCGGCCAGTATCAGCACGACGTCAACCCAGCCGATTTGAAAAATTCCTTGCACGCGGTTGTGGAATCGTGCGTGAACCAAGTCGGCGTAGACGTCAATACCGCTTCACATTCGCTCCTTCAGTATGTCGCGGGGATTGGTCCGGCGATTGCGAAAAACATTGTTCAGCATCGAAACGAGAAGGGGTTGTTTCAAGAACGCGGCGATTTGATGAAAGTGGCACATTTTTCGTCGAAAGTTTTTGAACAAGCCGCGGGCTTTTTGCGTATTGCAAACGGTAAAGTGGTGCTCGATCAAACCGGCATTCACCCTGAGCGCTATATGGCGGTGCGGGATATGCTGAGTGAAGCCGGGCTGACGAGCTCCCAAGCCATCGGCGGTAATCTCGAACCGCTTAAAAAATTACGCTAAAAATACGTGAAGTTAATCGGCGAATTTACATTTGACGATATCTTAACGGAACTCGCTAAACCCGGACGCGACCCGCGCGATCCGTTTAAAGTATTTCAATTTCGTGAAGATATTCACGAAATCAAAGATTTAAAAGAGGGAATGATTTGCCCCGGCCTTGTTACTAACGTAACGAACTTCGGCGCGTTTGTTGATATCGGCGTTCATCAAGACGGTCTTGTTCATATTTCGCAGCTCACCTATGATTTTGTTGATGATCCGCGTACAGTTGTAAATCCGGGCGAAGCGGTTACAGTTAAAGTTCTTGGCGTAGACACGGAAAAGAACCAAATTTCGCTGACGATGAAACTTGAGGAACGGCCGGCTGCCCAGCGTTTGCCTCCCAGCGAAAAACGGTCACAAGGTCAAGTGGCGCGTGAGCGTAATGAGCAAAGAAATAGGCCCAACGACCGGCACCGTCCCGGCAAAAATCAGAAGATGCCGCGTGACGAAGGGGGACGTGAGCGAGGCGGGCGTGAACGAAATGCGCGTCAACCATTTAACAATCCGTTTGCGGCTCTGCAAGGGTTTAAAAAATAGAAAACAACCACATCATTTAGAAAAGAGCACATTTTGACAAATCAAGACGAGCCACAAAAAGAACCCCCGAAAGCGTCGAACAAAAAATCCAGCGGTAAGCGTAAAGATAGTATTTGGGGATTGGTCGGAGCTGTTTTGATTGCGCTCACAATTCGTTGGGCGTTTTTTGAAGCTTATGTGATCCCCTCCGGTAGCATGTTGCCGACGCTTTTGATTAACGATCACATTTTCGTTAATAAATTAATTTACGGGATACGCTGGCCATTTACCGATCATTGGATCGTGCGATTTGGCACGCCGACGAGAGGGTCAGTTGTTGTTTTTCGTGACCCCGAAAAAGGTAAGCATGGCATTATGCTGATTAAACGCGTAATCGGTGTTCCGGGCGATAAAATTTATTATCACGATGACGTTTTATA
>JAJYHS010000001.1:0-3167 GCA_021784635.1 bacterium | reverse complement strand
GTTTTATATATTAACGGAAAACAAATCCAAGATATTCCAGATCCGAATCACCACTGGCTCGATATGATTAGAAACCGCGATCTTGAAAATGCCCGTGCCGAGCACGTCGAGCTCATCGAAGAACTGGGCAAAACTCCGCACGCGATCTTGCACCGAACCGATATGTACGATCGTAATTTCGGCCCGGCGATTGTGCCCAAAGGCTATCTCTTCATGATGGGTGACCATCGCGACAATTCGGCGGATTCGCGCTATTGGGGTTACGCGCCCATTGATAATGTAATTGGCCGCGCGACGTTTGTGTGGCTGAGTTGCGGTAAAACAATCCCCATTATCCACATGGGATGCGATCCGATGAGCATCCGCTGGTCCCGCTTCTTTCACTGGATTAAGTAATAGGAAATTCAAATTCAGCGTTGAGTGGTCGCAAGTATTCGCTCAACGACTTCGGCAAAACCAGAGCCGCCGTTTTGATCGGCAACATATTCGGGGAGTGATTTCATAGTTCCCACGAAATCTTTGACATTTGCGACCGCAAACGAATTTTTAAAAAAGGCAAACATGGGTTCGTCGTTGGGTGAGTCGCCGACAAAAGCGACGGAGGTTTGGGCGTCAGAGATTTTCATTCCAAACTCGCGCTCCAAGAAAACATGACACATCGTGAGTTTATCGTATTCGCCAAACCATCCGTTGACATGAATCGAGCTCACCTTGGCGTTGGCACCATGATCCGTAAAAATTTTAACGATCCGGTCGACATCGGTCGGCGGTAGACGCACGACGTCTTCGCAATAGTCGATGGCAAGATCCATTTGGCGGCAAAACTGATCGCTTGCAACGGCAGCGCCTGGCACGCGAGCCAAAATTTCAGTGCGAATTTTATCAAGGCGGCGGTTGTGATCGGCGCGTTCTGAAGCATTGTAAAAATAATGACGTCGCATCACTCCTGTTGTACCGTCGCCTGCGTTGAGATCTTCGTAGCGAAAATAAAAGCCGCCGTTTTCGCCAATCACACCGGTGACCGGCCATTGTCGAGCGATGAGTTCACACCAGCCGGCGGGACGTCCAGTGACCGGCACAACTTTTAGACCGTGATCGTGCAATCGCCAAAGGGCTTGGTAAGCGCTCGACGTCAACCGGCCTTGCTCGGTCAAAGTACCGTCAATATCGGTAAAAATAAAACGAAGACCGGGATTTACAAATTCACGCAGTGATTTCATGTGGAGCGCTGAGTTAACTGTGAGCATGGATAAATCATAAGTTGAATGGCAGTATACACAAAATGACAAAGAAAAAGCTAGTTATTGTGGAGTCGCCCACGAAAGCCAAAACGATCCGAAAGTTTCTTGGCCGTGATTTCGTTGTGGAGTCATGCATGGGGCACGTGCGGGATTTACCACAGTCGGCAAAAGATATTCCTGAAAAATTTAAAAAAGAACCTTGGGCTAATTTAGGGGTCAACGTCGACAAACATTTTGCCCCGCTCTATTGCATCCCGAAAAACAAAACTAAAATTGTGAGCGACTTGAAGCGAAAAGTTGATGAGGCGTCGGAGGTGATTCTCGCAACTGACGAAGACCGCGAAGGTGAAAGCATCAGCTGGCACTTGGTTAACGTTCTTAACCCGCGTGTGACCGTTAAGCGGATGGTGTTTAATGAAATCACGAAAGAAGCGATACTTGCGGCACTTAAAGAGTTTCGCGATATCGACATGAATCTTGTGCGTGCACAAGAGGCCCGCCGCATTCTCGACCGTCTCGTCGGTTACACTATTTCACCGCTTTTGTGGAAGAAGGTCGCCTACGGTCTTTCTGCGGGCCGCGTTCAATCCGTCGCAGTTCGACTGGTAGCCGAACGCGAGCATGAGAGATTGCGCTTTAAGCGTTCTGAATATTGGGATCTCACGGCAGAAAATGAAAAAGATAAAAGTAAATTTCAATCGCATATTGTAAGCTTCAAAAATCAGCGCATTGCAACGGGCAAAGATTTTGATAGTGCAACCGGAAAGTTGAACAAAACGGCCGCCGGCGGCGTGTTGCATCTTGACGAGAATCAATCGCAACGAATCAAAAAAGAAATTGAAAAAACAACTTGGGTTGTAACTGATGTTGAAGAAAAACCGGTTTCGCGCAAACCGGCACCGCCGTTTATTACCTCAACGCTCCAGCAAGAAGCAAACCGCAAATTGGGTTTGGGTTCGCGTGAAACGATGCAGGTGGCGCAGCGCTTGTACGAACGCGGTATGATCACTTACATGAGAACTGATTCGATGTTTTTATCCGAACAAGCAATTCGTGCCGCGCGCGAAGAGATTGTGAAATTGTACGGAAAGAATTATTTACCTGCGCAATTTCGTGACTACGGTAAGAAAAAAGTCAAAGGGGCTCAAGAAGCGCACGAAGCGATTCGCCCTGCGGGCACGCAATTTATTTTACCGGAAGATGCCGGCCTGACCGGCGTCGAGTTAAAGCTTTACGATTTGATTTGGAAGCGCACCATGGCCTGCCAAATGGTCAACTCCGAACATAAACAGATGACGGTCAAGATTGAGGCGGGCGATGCGATGTTTGCAGCGTCGGGTATGACAATTGAATTTGCGGGTTTTCTAAAAGCTTACGTCGAGGGGAGCGATGATCCCGACGCGGCACTTGAAACAAACGAAGTTCGATTGCCCAAACTACAAAAAGGCGACAAACTCAAAGTTAATTCACTCCAAATCAATCAGCATGAAACAAAACCACCTGCGCGCTATACTGAGGCGTCGCTTGTGCAGACGTTGGAGCGCGAGGGGATCGGCCGACCGTCAACTTATGCTTCGATTATTGGCACCGTTCAGGATCGCGGTTACGTAAAAAAAGTTGGCAATGCACTTGTGCCGACTTTTACCGCGCTGGTTGTTAGCAAGCTTCTAAGTCAAAATTTGCCCGAATATGTTGAGACAGGGTTTACCTCCGCGATGGAGCAGGCGCTCGACGACATCGCAAGCGGTGATCTCGATCACGAAAAGTATTTGCAATCGGTTTATTTCGGTGAAAAGGGCTTAAGAAAACAGGTCGAAAAAAAAGAAAAAGAAATCGACGCCGACGAGTCGCGTGGTGTGAAACTCGAAGGATTAAATAATTTTGATTTTCGAGTCGGACGCTACGGCGCGTATGTTTGTCGCCGCG
>JAJYHS010000178.1 GCA_021784635.1 bacterium | reverse complement strand
CATTACGCTTCTTGGCTTCATTGGGATGAGTTTTTAAATTGTTCAAATCATCGGTGAAAAAACGCGACCGCTTGAAGCACAAGTGCGAGCATAATGAGCGGCGGTACAACCCACTTCATTAAAAATCTCCAGTGGGTGTACAAAATCTGTGACGAGACGCTGCCCATCGCGAAAAATTCGTCGCGCTTCGCTTTTTCGTTAACTTCGTGATTGACCACCCAACAGAGCAACAACGCCACAACCGGAACGCATCCATTTACAACCGTTAAGTCGATCAGCGAAAATAGACTGTGCCCGGCTATTCGAATTACAGAAAGAACCGACGAAGAGAACGCCGGCGCGACGGCCGCTAACACACCAACCATAACAGCAAAAAAACTGGCTTTACCGCGAGTCAAACGGGAGTTTTCACAAACGTTGGCGACGACGGTTTCAAGAATCGCGATCGTAGCCCCCAGAGCGGCCAGATACAGACACAGAAAAAAGAAAATTCCGAATATGCCGCCACCCTTTATGTGCATTAGAAATTGCGGGACGGTTACAAATAAAAGTTCCGGGCCTTGAGCATGGCTCGCTCCTGAAAAAACAAGCGGAAAAATCAAAAGCCCGGCAATGACGGCGGTTAAAGCGTCGAACACCGCCACGCGAAAACCGGTTTCAGGCACAAGCGCATCGTCGCGTAAATAGCTGCCGAAGGTAATCATAGGTCCGAACCCGATGCTCAACGTAAAACACAGTTGCCCAACGGCGTAGCCAAGCGAAGTAATCGTCAGCTTCGAAAAATCCGGATACATAAAATACCGTAGAGCCGCAATACTCGAATTCATTGAGAGAGATTTTAAAACCAAAACCGATAAAATGCCGACAAACACCGGCATGATCAGCCCCACCCAACGTTCGATACCTTCTTCGACTCCCTTGGCAACGATGACACCGGCAAGAACAATATGTGCAACAGCCAATGTCATTTGCAGCGAACCCGACGCTTTAATCTCGGCCATATTGTTGGCCATAAAATGATGCGGGAACTTGCCGAATGGCGCTTCAAGAAATTTCGCAAGAAAGAAGAGCACCCAACCGCATACGACCGAATAATAACCGAGAATCACGACGCAACAGAATAGACCCAAAACCGCAATCACCGGCATCAAGCGCATGAACGGTCGCATATTGCTTTGAGACTCGCCCACGCTACCGGTTTTAGACTCTATCATGCTGTCGCTTTGCGACTGGGCCACGAGTTGCTTTTGCGCGGCCAAAAGGCTTCGCCGCGTGAATTTGCCTATAAAAAGTTCGCCAATCAAAAGTGGCACGCCAAGAATTAACATGAGAAAAAAATAGAGAATGACAAAAGCGCCGCCGCCGTTTGCCGAAACAATGTACGGAAATCGCCACAAACTGCCGAGACCAAAAGCCGAACCGATGGCTGCGAAGTAGATTCCAAAACGTGTGGCCCATGCTCCCCGACGCACCCCAACTCCTTTCGCTACTTACTTTTCATCACAAAAACGCGAACGGGAACACCTTCAAGCCCCCATTGTTTTTGAATTCTGTTGATTAGAAACTTTCGATACGCCGGAGTGACTCCTTCAGGATGATTGGCAAAGGCTATAAAACTCGGCGGCCGTTGTTCGGTCTGGGTCAAATAATAAAACTTCACATTCGTCGTTCGATAGACTGGAGCTGGCGCCTGCCGAATGACTTCGTAAAAAAAGTCATTCAATTCACGCGTCGAGACTTTAAACTCAAGCTTATGCGCCACCCTTACGACTTCATCCAGCAAATCGCGCACGTTCTGAGGGCCCACCGCCGTTGTAAATACAACAGGCACGTCGGGCGCGAAATGAAAAACAAAATCAAGACGCTCGCGAAACCATTTTTTCGGCTGGTCGTGCTCGGCCTTTAGCAAATCGAATTTGTTGGCAACGACTATGACCGCCTTGGCTTTTTCATAACTGTATTCGACAATGTGGGCGTCTTGCTCCGCCGGCCCTAATACTGAATCGACCACAAGTAGAACGAGATCCGCCCGGTCAATTGCGTCAAATGATTTGTAAGCCGACAGAATTTCGACTTCGTCACGACCGCCCAATCGCTTACCCTGCCGCCGTAAACCAGCCGTATCAATGAACGTGAGTGCTTGCTTCACACTGCCGTTCGGCCCGCGATATTCGTATTCAAATTTTTCTTCAATGGCATCTACGGTTGTCCCGGGCGTTGCGGATACAAGCACTCGCTTTTCGCCTAATATGGCATTGACGATCGAACTCTTGCCGGCATTTGGTTTGCCAATGACTGCAATGCGAATGGAGTTATCGTCAACTACTTCGCCTTCGGGGATCGCAGCGATGATTTTTTCAACAATGGCGTCAGTATGATCTCGCCTTTCAACCGACGCATGCAAAACATCGACGCCCAATTCATAAAATTCGGATTTGAGCAGCTCGGCATCTTTCTCTCGATCGACTTTGTTGAGCACGACGAAAAACGGTTTGCCGCTTTCGTTGGCAATGCGCACCACATCGCGGTCTTCCGGGACCAAACCCGTTTTCGCATCCATCATTACGATAAGAAGGTCGACGTACTTAAGAACAGACATTACTTGTTCATAAATAAGCGCCGAAAATTGCGAGGCCTTGCGTTCGTCAGTAGGGCGGCCGCGAGTTAACCCACCGGTATCTAGTACCTCAAACGATTTACCCCACCAATCGGCGGTGCCGGTGATTATATCGCGTGTGACACCCGGTTCATTTTTAACGAGTGCCCGTCGCGATCGTGTCAGAAAATTAAATAATGATGATTTACCGACGTTCGGGCGCCCGATAAGCGCGACGCGAAATCGCGATCGACTGGAATTCACGGTCACCTCAATGTCTCAAGTGCCATTCGCGCAGCTTCTTGTTCGGCTTGTTTTTTGCTGCGTCCCCGACCGCGCGCTATAATCTCGGTACCGACTCGTAGAATCACATGAAAAACTTTTTCGTGATCGGGGCCCTCTTCTCGCTCAACTTCGTATCGAGGTACGTGTCGTGCCTCAGCACTTCGTGCAGCTTGTATTTTTTCTTGGAGTCTCGTTTTGTAATCGTCATGATATTGCGATTCGAGATCCAATTTTTCGAGTCGAGCTTGAAACATTTGGCGGATTACCCGATTCGCGGTCGCATAGTCACTATCCACAAAAATCGCTCCCAAAACCGCCTCTAACGCACAGGCAAGAAGTCGCGGCTTTGAAGCCCCGCCGCTATTTCTTTCACCCTTGCCTAAGCGTAAAACTTGATCGATATGCAACTCTTTCGATACCTCAGCCAACGCCGATTCGTTAACAAGACTGGCCCGCATTTTTGAAAGCGACCCCTCGTCGTGGCGTGGAAAGCGCTCCATCAGATCCGCAGATAGTACCAAATCTAAAACAGCATCGCCTAAAAATTCGAGCCGCTCATTGTCGCCACCTGTACTGTCCCCCATTTCGTTCTTATAGCTCTTGTGGGTCAAAGCCTGTGAAAGAAGATCGGGGTTTTGAAAAGTGTAACTGTACTGCAATAAGAGGGCGTCAACCAAATCCTTGGACATACCGCTATGTCCTTAGCACATTTCATGTAGCGGCGGAAGGGTACTGTATAATTTCTCCGGTCAACAACGGCTCGATTTCGCTCGGTTTTGAAGAAAATGCCGTCACTTTTACGGGTACTTCACGGCCACCTAACCGATCAGCGGCGCCGTTTAAATCGATAGTCCAATAATCACGCGCTAAGCCCCTCTCGTTCTTCAAAATTAATGCTTTTTTGACGGCGCCAATCTGTTCCCGCGCTTTGGCCAAAAATCGCTCTTGGCTGAGTTCACGAAGCTTTTGCGCGCGGCGAACAATCACCGGTTGAGCAAGCTTTCTGTCGAGCCGAGTTGCGTATGTGCCAGGGCGCTCGCTGTACGGAAAAACATGAATGCGCGTCCATGGGGCTTCGTTGAGGTGTTGATAAGTTTCAGAAAATTCTTCTTCGCCTTCACCCGGAAAGCCCACGATCACATCCATGCCAACGAATGCCTCAGGAACACGCCTTGAAATATTATGTAACGCCTTGACCACGTCATCTTTGGTGTATTTTCGTTTCATGCGTGCGAGCACGGGAGTTGATGCGCTTTGAATACTCATGTGAAAATGGGGGCATAATCGCGGATCGGCAAAAAGTTCGAAAAGCCGATCGCTTAACTCAACTGGCTCCAGACTGGTAAGACGCAATCGGGGCACTCGTGTACGAAGAAGCAAATCTTCAACGAGATTTTCAAGCCCAAACTCGTAGTCGCCAATGTGCACGCCCGTCAGGACCACTTCGCGCACGCCGTCAGCCAAAAGCTCGTTCACCCGCCGGCGCAAATCTTCTATCGGGAGCGAGCGACTCTTACCGCGCGCAAACGGGATCACGCAAAATGTGCAAAAGCTATTGCAACCGTCCTGGATTTTTAAAAAAGCCCGCGTGTGACCGGATTCAAGCCCGCCACCCGCACCCAATTCGGCCTGTTTAAATATATTCGATTTAAAAACCCGCGACAAATTATTGCCGCCGCCCGATTGCGGGCCAAGCTTGCCCTTATTGAGCATTCGTTCGCGCAATATTTGTGAAAGACGTGATTTATGGGAATTCGCCACGATCAAATCGACGCTCGCGCAAGACTCAAGCTTTTCGGTGTCGACTTGAGCCGAACATCCCGTGACAACGACAAAGCTTTCCGGATCGTCACGTTTAATCCGCCGAGCTTGGCGGATCACTTCGCGCGTCGCCTCCGCTGTCACGGCACAACTATTGAGTATATGTACGCGTGGCACTCCATCCGGCGTAAACCCGTTTTCTTGGAGGTACTTTTCAAGCAATCCCGAATCGTAGGTATTCACCTTGCAACCGAAGGTTGTAAGCCGATAGTTCAGGCTGATGTCGTCTGAACCGCTCACTTCATATCTCCGGAATATATCCAGCCGCCGCCAAGAAGTTCCCGCCCACGGTAAAGTACTGCGGCTTGGCCGCGCGTCACCGCTCGTTGCGGCTCTAAAAATTGCAATTCGATACGCTCCCCATTAGCGTTTTTGCGCACAATCGCGTCGGCGCCTTTGTGGGCGTATCGAATTTTGGCCCTAACCGTTTCGCCGTCTGCGACGCCGGCAAGCCAATTCACGTCGCGCACCATAACCTGTGAAGAATATAAAAAACTTTCGTCGCCCATCCACACGGTCGCGGCTTGCGCGTCAATTTTAACGACATAAATTGGCGAGCCAATAGCAATACCGAACCCTTTACGCTGCCCAATGGTAAAATTATGAATACCGCTGTGCTCGCCCAATACCTCGCCTGACGGATATTTTCGAATG
>JAJYHS010000283.1:4614-5363 GCA_021784635.1 bacterium | reverse complement strand
AGGACCGCTGGGCTAATATTCAAAAGCTCGGCTACCATCTGCCTGCGGGCGCAAACGCCAGCACAACTAAAGTTTTAGTGGAGTTAGACAATGGTTGCTAACTTTCACGTAAAAACCAAAAGCAGCAGCCGCCTCCGAGACGAAAGAGGCTCGGCTATGATCGAGACTGTTCCACTACTTATGATTTTTATTGTTCTACTTGGCTTTGGCCTCGGGTTTTTCGGCGTCATTCAAACAGCCATTATGAACTCGATGGCGGCGCGCACGTACGCTTTTGAAACCTTTCGAAATCGCGCCGATCTCACAATTTTTCGTGATACGACAGACCCTGGCACGACTCCGTACGCTTACACCTGGGGCTCGCGATTTCACGCGGTTTCAGGCGAAAACACGTCAATAAAACATACTTACGCGACAGCACGGCCCATTCTTTTTGGCGCTTTTAGGTCAATTGCTTCTGTCCCAACGTCGGGCTCACAAGACCCAGTCACACTTCATAACGACACAATTTATAAAAAACCCATTCAAGTCCGATATAGAAATACAGGTGTATCGCCGGCTTGGGTCATGGTCGGATACGGAATTTGTTTAGACGCCAATTGCGGCGACATTTAACGCGGCTTAGGCGGGAGTGATTTTTTATATGAATCACAATGAGACACGCACACTTTGGGTATCAATCGGAGCGGCTCTTTTTGCCGTTTTTCTGCTTTTTGTTTCGCGTGTGTTTTGGCAATACGCCCTAAGGT
>JAJYHS010000283.1:0-4604 GCA_021784635.1 bacterium | reverse complement strand
CCGTTTTTCTGCTTTATAGCTACACGAATGAACGCACGAGCGAAATGGCGCAAAAATTTGCGGCAAGCCGCACCGTCGTTGTGGCTACTAAAAACATAAACGAGATGCAAACAATTGATGCCACCATGCTCGCTATCAAATCAATACCCGTTGATTACATACAGCCCGGTGCTCTTTCGCAGCCCAATGGCGCCGTTGGGATGGTGGCACTTGCGCCCATTCGAAAAGGCGAACAAATTTTGCGAAATAAAATTATGGAGCCCGGCCCGATCACCGGCCTTTCTTTACAAGTAACTCCCGGCAAGAGGGCCGTGGCCATACCAATTGACTCGGTTCACGGAGTTTCAAAACTTATCAAACCTGGCGATCACATTGATCTCGTCGCGGCTGTTAACGTCGGCAGCGGACCGACGGCGCACAAAGTTGTCCGCACGATCATGCAAAACGTACCGGTACTTGCCACGGGTCTTCGCATTATCAATCAATTGCCGCGCTTATTGGAAGACGTTGGCAACGAAGCATTTATCAAAAACATTCAAGGCGATACTAAATACAGCACTATCACCGTCGAGGTATCGCCTCAGCAGGCACAAAATTTGATTTACATTTTGGCCACTTCCCCAGGGTCGCTTTTTATAACGCTCCGGCATCCGACGGATAGCACCGAAGCCATTTTGACCGATTCCGATCTCAATACGGTTTTAGACCGTGTGAACCCAAGCCTCGTACCTAACAACGTACGTACGCCAGCTTCAGTACCAATGCCAAGACCGGTGCAACCGCGAATCGTACGTCCAGTGCGACGGGTCTATCGCCGGGGCGGGTTTGTCAACGTCAATTAAGGCGTCGACGTAGGGAGGATTTTTGCGATGTTAAAAAAATGGCTGTTAATCGCATTTACAATCACTGTTGCGTCATCGGTGTGTTTTGCCCATGTTCGAAATATTCCGCTGTCAGTCGGTCTAATCCACGACGAATTTCTGCCCGACATGCCTCTACATTTCAGACTTGCTGGAACGTTTGGCCGTTATGTGCGACTTGAATACAATCGTACAACTAAAACACTTAGGATTATCCCTAAATATCCTGGATTTGGCACACTTGAAATTTTTAATACGTACAACAATCTCCCGGTTTACCGTTTTACCGTCGATGTCCGGCGCACCAATTTGCAAGACGTCGCACGCCAAATTAAATACCTGCTGCGTGAAATTGATGGCGTGAAAATCGAAATCGTGAACCACAAAGTCGTCGTCGACGGCGAAATACTTTTGCCCTCGGATATGGAGCGAATCCACGACGTCGTCAGACAGTTCCCCGGACTTGCGGCGTCTCTTGCGCGTCTTAGCCCCGAGGCGCAAGTGAAAATTGCACAGTTTATTGAACGCGCAATCAACGATCCGCAAATTCACGTTAAAGCTGTCAACGGCAAGTATCTCTTAACGGGTGTGGCACAAAGCCAAAAAGAAAAGGACCGCGCCGTCATATTAGCAAAAACCTACGTGCCCGATGTTGTGGTCGACCAAGCGGTCGCGGATAAAAAGGTGCAAAAACGCGTAAGCCAAGTTGTTATAGATTTAATCACTGTTGCCAAACCGCCTCCCGCGCAGCCCGGAAAAACCATTCAAGTTGTTTTACATTATGTGGAGCTGGAAAAGGATTACACAAAAGGCTTTCGCTTTCAGTGGACACCAGATCTCGGTGACGGCGGCTCCATTAATTTTACTACGGGTAGCGGAACTCCATCCGGCGCCACTTCTGTCATCGCAGGCACTATTACAAACCTCATACCAAAACTGAACTGGGCTAAAGAACACGGTCACGCACGAGTTTTAGAAAGTACGAGCATGATTGTCGAAGACGGAAAAACCGGCGACATAAACGATTTTACGAATGTCCCTTATCAGTCTTTGGCGATGTCGGGCGGGGGCGCCCTGCCCTCAACAAGTTTTGCCAAGGTGGGAATTCAAACTAAGGTGACCCCGAATATCATCGGTCCGGAATCCAACAGCGTCGATCTTAAACTTCAATTTTCGGTGTCAGATCTGATTGGCCAAACGCAGGCGGGCCCGATGTTTTCACAAAACACCGTGAACACGGAGGTCGTCGTGCAAAGCGGGCAAAGCGCCGCGATCGGGGGCCTTATCACGTCAAGCACCGGAACGGCCTTCAATCGAGAGCCCGCCGGCGCAAGCTCGAACCCAATTTTGTCGTTATATGCTTCAAAAGATTTTAACAGTAAACAAAGTCAATTTGTCGTGTTTGTAACACCTGTTATTAAATCGTCGGCCAGCTCAGGTAGCCGGCGCATTATTCACAGATTTCAACTTCGAGAGTGAGTGATTTGCTATGTCTATTCATGCCAACTGCCACTTTATAACAGTTATCGGCGGCAAAGGCGGCGTTGGTAAAAGTGTATTTGCGGCAAACTTGGCTTTTGCCCTCATGAGCGAATTGCGCGCCAAAGTTTTGCTAATTGATTTGGACGCGCGTTCTTGCGGCGATCAAAATATTATCACCGGCCTTCGACCGAAAAAAACGGTCGCCGAGTTTACAAATTACACGGGCGTTATTACAGCGCAATCACTTGAGAGTTTAATCACCGCGCATCCGTCCGGCCTTCACTACATTGGCGCCGTAACTTCAAGTGATCAGTCGCTTGCCGCTCCGATTGGACTTTTTAAAAAGCAGATTTCAACTGTAAGCCAGTATTATAATTTTATCGTCGCTGACTGCGGCAACGAAATTAACGATTTGCAAACCGCCGCACTCGAAGAGGGTAACGTCATCATGACGCTTACGACCCCCGAAGTGCTCGCGGTGAATCAGACTAAAAGGTTGATGCAGGATTTAGTCGCAAGAACAGTTCCGCAGGAGTTTTTTCAACTGGTCGTCAATAATGTTGGCCGAACCGGATTAGACCCACGACTTATTTCACAAACGCTCGGCCGGCCCGTGCTGGCGCTCGTGCCGCAAGACGAAATTACAGCTTATGCGTCTGTTCAACGCTCCACGCCTTTTGTGCTATCGGCGCCCCAAACTCCGCTGGCGCAAGCGTACTTCGATTTGGTTCGCCGCCTTACCGGTGGCATTCTTCAAAAACTTAAAACATTGTCTAAACCAAAAAGCTTGCAACCAGGACCCGGCTCAACAACAAATCTACTTGAACTGCGCGATGTTTCGCGTGAGACCAAAATCAAATCGAAGCAGCGGGAGCTGTCGCCACTCATTCATCTGAAACTACAAGTTCATTCCACACTCATTCGCGAAATGGATCTCAAAAAAGATCTCAGTGGCACGCAAGGCGACCCGGTTAAAGAAAAGGAACTTCGCACCAAAACACAAAAGGCAATCTCGCAAATTGTCGATCGCATTGGGGGGTCTCTTACCCGAGAAGATCGTGCCGCTGTGATCAAACAAGTTCTTGATGAAGCTCTTGGGCTTGGGCCACTTGAGGAGTTATTAGCCGACCCCACGGTGACAGAAATTATGGTCAACGGTTCGGATCGCATTTACATTGAAAAAAGCGGGCGGCTACAGCTCTCACCCATAACATTTACCTCAAATCTGCAACTACGAAACGTCATTGAAAGAATTGTGAGCCCGCTTGGCCGTCGCATTGACGAAAAAACTCCTTATTGTGATGCCCGCTTACAAGACGGCAGCCGCGTGAACGCCATTATTGAACCGCTTGCGATCGACGGACCCGCCCTCACCATTCGAAAATTCCCCGCCGAGCGCATAACAATGGAAGACTATGTAGGCCGGTACTTGTCACTTACGCAACCTATGGCGGATTTTTTAAAGGTCTGCGTTGAAGAAGGCTTGAACATTATCATTTCTGGTGGAACTGGAACCGGTAAAACAACACTTCTCAACGTGCTGTCCGGATTTATTCCGTCTGCTGAGCGCATTGTTACAATCGAAGACGCCGCAGAGTTGCAACTCAAACAAGATCATGTCGTGCGGCTTGAAACACGACCCGCGAACATGGAGGGTTCAGGCGAAATTACCATTCGCGACCTCGTTCGAAACGCCCTTCGCATGCGCCCTGATCGAATCGTCGTTGGTGAATGCCGTGATGGCGCGGCACTCGACATGCTTCAGGCAATGAATACCGGTCATGACGGATCGATGACAACCGTACACGCAAACACTCCACGTGAAGCCACTTCACGGCTTGAAACCCTTTGTTTGATGGCGGGAATGGAGTTGCCGGCACGCGCGATACGTGAACAAATCGGCTCAGCCATCAATTTGATTGTTCAGATTTCGCGCTACTCCGACGGGAGCAGAAAAGTTTCGAGTATTACCGAAGTCGTTGGGATGACCGGCGAAGCCATGACCCTTCAAGAAATTTTTCGGTTTAAAGAAGAAGGCTTTGACAAAAATCGTCGAGTGATGGGGCAGTTTCAAGCGATGGGCCTTATCCCCACGTTTATTGAGAAATTTGAAAATCGTGGGATTAAAATTCCCCGAAACTTATTTACCACAAATTCGTCGCATGCACCGGCGCCAAGTGCTGGATCTGGGGCCGTCGCCCGAGCGGCAGCTAAGCCAAATCCTGTAGCCAAAGCAAACCCGATTAAAAAGGCAAGCGGAGG
>JAJYHS010000104.1 GCA_021784635.1 bacterium | reverse complement strand
ATTTTTTCGCAACAGCCCGTTTTCGACAAACACGCAGATGACGCGTTCGGCCCCGAGCGTTTGAGTAAGCAACTTGCCGACCACCGTTGAATCGACTCCGCCGCTTAGGGCGCATAGTACCTTTTCTTTTTCTCCAACGGTTCGTTTAATATAGGCTGTAGCTGACTCTAAGATCTCGTTGGCCGACCAGTTCGGCTCCGCCTCACAAATTTCTTTGCAAAAATATTTAAGAATTTCCGTACCATGATCGGTGTGCGATACTTCGGGATGAAATTGTACGGCAAAAAGCCGCGGGGCCCGCATCGCCGCCGGGTGGCCGTTACTCGAAAATGCGAGAATTTCAAAACCAGGCGGCGGTACTTTAACTATATCACCGTGACTCATCCAAACTTTTTGGTTTTTCGGAACATTGGCCACGGGGGTCTTCCACTCCACCGTGTTCGGGCCGTATTCTCTTTTGTCGGTCGCCTCAACCACCCCGCCATATTTAAAGGCCAAAAGTTGCATGCCGTAGCAAATGCCCAAAACTGGAGCGATTGGTTCGTAATCGCGCACTTCGGGTACTGGCGCATTGTTGTCAAAAACGGACGACGGACCGCCGCTTAAAATGATACCAACGGGCTGTTTTTCGCGAATCGTTTTTGTTGGAGTGTTGCAAGGCAAGAGTTCAGAAAAGTAGCCGAGTTCTCGCAACCGGCGCGCAATGAGCTGAGAAACTTGCGAGCCGAAATCGATAATAAGAAACGGCTTTGGCTCTGACACAATCTATTCTCTCTCGAGTCGATAGTTCGGAGCTTCTTTGGTGATCGTCACGTCGTGGACGTGCGACTCCCGCAAGCCTTGCGGACTAATCCGAACAAACCGCGCCCGTTTTTGCAATTGTTCAACTGAACTGGCGCCCAAATAGCCCATCCCCGCTTTGAGCCCGCCGAGTAGTTTATGTTATATCGCGGAAGCCGAGCGTTTGTAGGGGACCTTCCCCGCAATGCCTTCGGGTACTAGTTTGTCGGCGTCTTCAACGTCCGCCTGTGCATACCGATCTTTTGAGCCTTCGGTCATGGCTCCAAGCGAACCCATTCCACGATAAACTTTATACGTACGGCCCTGATATAAAATCGTTTCGCCGGGAGCTTCGTCCGCTCCGGCTAAAAGACTGCCAATCATCACGGTGTTCGCGCCAAGAGCGAGCGCTTTCGTAATGTCGCCTGAAAATTTAATTCCGCCGTCTGCAATGACAGTTTTCCCATGCTTGCGCGCGACTTCAGAGCACGTTTTTACCGCTGAAATTTGCGGCATGCCGACGCCTGAAATAATTCGTGTTGTACAGATACTGCCGGGTCCAACACCTACTTTAACAACATCGGCACCGGCGCGAATCAGCGCCTCCGTACCTTCGGGCGTGACCACGTTGCCCGCGACCAAAATAACCTCTGGAAATTCGTGATGAACAAATTCAACTTGCGCCAACACATTTTTTGAATGCCCATGGGCCGAATCGACAACTAAAAGATCCACTCCCGAGCGGACAAGTGCCGCAACTCGCTCACGCGACGAGGCGTCGACACCTACTGCGGCCCCAACAAAAAGGCGGCCCAACTTATCCTTCGTCGCAAACGGAAACGCTTTGGCCTTTTCGATATCTTTGATTGTAATAAGACCTTTAAGTTTGAATTTTTCGTCAACAACCGGCAACTTTTCTATACGATGCTTTTGGAGCACGATTTTCGCTTCGGCAAGGGTCGTCCCGACTTGCGCTGTAACGAGGCCTTCTTTTGTCATCACGTTGCGAATCGGTTGGGTGACATTGGTTTCAAAACGCAGATCGCGGTTCGTAAGAATCCCCACAAGTTTACCATTGACCGTAATCGGAACACCACTGATCGAATATTTGTGCATGAGATCAAGTGCATCACTAACCAAATGATCAGGGGACAATGTAATCGGATCGGTGATCATGCCACTTTCATATTTTTTCACACGTTCCACTTGAAACGCTTGTTGTTCGATGGCCATGTTTTTATGAATGACCCCGAAACCGCCATTTTGCGCCATTACCGTCGCAATTTTTCGCTCCGTCACGGTATCCATAGCCGCCGAGAGAATCGGCATATAAAGGCTGATGTCGCGGGCAAAAAAACTCGTTGTTGATATTTGCGATGGAACAATTTCCGAGTACTCGGGGATCAATAAAATGTCGTCAAAAGTTAAGGCGACGTCGCCAGTGATTATATTAGAATCAGTCGAGTTCATATCCCCTTGTACCACGATTTGTAGCGAATGTAATTGTTGGCGCTTTTATTTAAAAATTCACGCTCATCCGCTGTCAATTCGCGTTTAACAAGGGCTGGCCGGCCGACAATCAAAACCCCCGGCGGGAACTGCTTGCCTTCAGCAACGAGAGCCCCGGCCGCGACGATCGAATTCGAACCGATTCGAGCTTGATCCATTATAATGGCACCCATCCCGACTAAAACGAGATCGCTAATTTCGCAACCATGCAATATCGCTCCGTGACCTACCGTCACGCGACGCCCAACGGTCACACCACATTTGTTGTAAGTCCCGTGTACAATAACACCGTCTTGAATATTAGATTCGTCGCCAATTCGAATGGGCATCACATCTCCGCGCAAAACAGCGTTAAACCAAATCGAAGCGTCTCTTCCAACTTCAACGTCCCCTATGATGGTGGCTGTTGGCGCGACAAAAACCCCGTCACTTAACCGAGGCGAACCTCGTCCCGGCGTTCCTTTTTGCGGATGCGTTTCTAACGGTAACGGAATTATCATAAGCTAAGGCTCAGTTTAAATACGGATGGGGGTTGGCTTCCATATTTCTCATGGCACCGGCGACCACCATTTGATCCTCGAGAACGCGTGAGCGTTCGATATAGTCGACAGTTGCATAAAATCTACAACCCGCACGCATACAAAACGAAATGGCGTCATCCGCACGGGCTACAATCGACTTGAATTTTTTTGCTCCCGCAAAGTGAAGCTCCACGAACTGACGATGTCCGCGCACTTCATGAAAAAGACATTTTTCAAGCTTCACACCGAGTTTATTTAAGATTTCAACCGCAAGCGTATGCGGCGAACCCTCGATTTGAGTCGCCGATTGGGTTACGGCAATACCGGCATCCATGGGTGAAAGCCACACCGGTAAAACACGCTTCTCGGCTTTATCTTTAAATATCATCACCGGTCGCATTTGACTGGCGCCCAGAGCGACGCCAAACGGAAACATTTCGATCCAGTCTGATTTTGATTTCAAGTCTAACTCTAGGGTGTTCATCACACGCACTCTCCGTAAAGCAGAAGCGGGGTTGCCTCCGTCACCTTAACCGGTACGGTACAACCTACTAAATCCCTTGTTCCGTCAAAATGCACGGATTTATTTTGCGTGCTGTGCCCAAAACAGAAATTTTCATCATCATGAAATTCTTCGACGAGAACGTTGAGGGTCACATTTTGATATTTTTTTGCCATCTCAAAAGCCTGCGCTCTATGCTTCGCGAGGAGCCGTGACAAACGTTCACTCTTCACTATTTCAGGAATTTGATTCGACATTTTTGCCGCCTTTGTATTGGGCCGCGGCGAATATTTAAACGCGTAAATATTTTCAAAAGGCACTTCATCGAGGAGCGACATAGTGTCTTCAAATTGATCCTCAGTTTCACCCGGAAATCCCACGATCAAATCCGTCGATAGTACGGCGCCCGAAATTTTTTGCTGCAGCATGCGGGCTTTGGCGATGTAGTCTTCGCGCGTATACCCACGGTTCATGTTTTCTAAAATTTCGGTATTCCCGGATTGCGCCGGCAAATGAATATACTCCATGATTTTCTGCCGATAAGTCTGCATAACTTCAGCCAATTCTTCATCGAAGTCTTTGGGGTGTGGCGAAGTAAAACGAATTCTTTTGACGTCGGTTTCGGTAGCTAGGCGCTTAAGAAGCTCGGCGAAACCAGCGCCGTCATCGGGCGACCGATACGAATTTACGTTTTGTCCGAGAAGGGTAACTTCTTTTACCCCGCGCACCGTGAGTTTTTCGATGTCGGCGACAATTTCGCGTAGAGATCGGCTGCGTTCACGACCGCGCGTGAACGGCACAACGCAAAAGGTGCAAAAATTATCGCAGCCTTTCATGATATTGACGAACGTCGAAACGCCGGGGTTTTTCACCAAAGTTTCAATTTGATAAGGCTCACCGTGAGTGAACTGCGCCGAAGCCGCGCGGCGATTGGTCGCAGTCACTTCTTGCACGATTTGCGGCAACTTATCAATCGAATCGGTACCAAAGACAAAATCAAGAATGGGCAGATCAACGAGTAGTTTGCCCTTTTCTTGCTGAGCCACGCATCCACCCACTCCGATCTTAAGCCGCGGATTGTTTTGTTTCAGCACCCGATATTTGCCGACCTCTGATCGCACTTTATGTACCGGCTTTTCACGCACGCTACACGAATTAATGATAATCAACGACGCATCTTCGGGGCGCGATACCGGCTCATAGTTCAACATTTCAAGGAGCGCATACATCCGCTCGGTGTCGTTCACGTTCATTTGACATCCGTACGTTGAAATATAAACGCCGTTAGATTGAGGTTTTGCGCTATTGTCAGTCTGCATTAAATTGAGTTATAGTCTGGTGCTTTTGAGCGGTCAAATGAAGGCGGTCAAATGAATCCAAGATTGAACTCATCGACACAGTGGACAAGCTTACCGGCGGAGCTCCTCACGCAAATCCGTGACGTTCTCGACCAAGCGTTCGAAGAATGGTTGAAAAAGCAACCTGGCCAATTTGTGACTGAGGGACGTATTTATGCCAACGAACTGCTTTTTCGCATCGGATACGTTGAACAAGGCCGGCTTGTGCAAGCGAATTTTGAAGTCTCGCTCGATTTTGATGCTATTAAACAAAACGCACTTGAACAAATTCACTTCGCCGTTGATTGCGCGGGTTCGCTCCTTCAGGAGTACTTAGATCACGACCAAGACTTGCACGCACTGCCTCGCCAATGGCAAAAGCAAACGATTGAAAATCGACCGGTATTTGTGCGCTTTTCGACGGAAAACACCGCGCTTGAAGCCGAAGCGGATCGATTGCTCGGCCTTAAATCAGATAGTCTCGTTCAAGAAGATGCCGACCAACCCGGTACGGAACTGGATGAAGACGAAAACGATTGCGGTGATCACTCTGACGACAATTAATAGCTCTCGTCGTCTTGAGTATCAGTGGCAGGCATCCCACCGACTTCTTCAATGTATGTTTTTGTCACGTCTTCTTCATTTTCAGTAGACGACGAAGCCGATTCGTCTAACTCGAGTTCTTGAATCGCCGCCATGAAATCTTTTTCGGTTCTTAAATCTTTGC
>JAJYHS010000011.1 GCA_021784635.1 bacterium | reverse complement strand
CAACGGGCGCGGCCGTTATCTAATGAATGCGACGGTTCAATATCGCGATTTGCAAGTGGCTTGGGGCGGATTTCATGTTAACGCCAACGTTGATGTCCCAACCGTGACAAACATTGGTACCAAACAGAATCCAGTTGCCGGGCTTCAGCTTAATATTCACTGGGTCGTCAAAGGGCTTAATCGCATCGAGCGCACCGCGAGCTTTTTCATTGCTGGTGACGGACGCCCGACCAAAGAACTATGACGCTTTCTCAGTCAAAATTTTACTACAAGGTATATTCGGGCGAAGTCGAGAACTTCGCTCGCGCAATTGTCGGCGCCGATTGATGGCGTCGACGTAGTCGCTGAACGGTTTGCGATTTTCTCGAGCTAAAACCGAATTTTGAATCGATTCAAATTGCTGCCCATCTAAGCTGCCATTGTTGCGAATAATAGCGGCAGCAGCGGCGCGAACCAAATCCCAATTCTGTTCGAGATATTGTCGCGCGAGATTTTCCCCTTCATCTATAAGCTCATTCATTTTTTGCTCGAGCAGTTTTGACTGCTCTGGTGTTAAAACAGGCTCACCGTTATCATTTAAGCGAATACCCCGCAGCCGCTTATCTAATCCCCACTTAATAAAATAATTCGTGGCGATATTTCGTGCTTGTTCCAAGTCGTTTGAAGCACCGCTGTCTTCCGCGTAACCCGCCAACGACTGTGCGACTCGACCAGCCATAAGCTGCGCGATCGTCGCTAATGCTCCTTCTCGAGTCATATTTCCCGAGCGTCCGGGCAGCAAATCGTACCTCGCGTATCCTAAATACATTAAGTCTTTGGCGCGACCACCGCGAATTGTGACGTATTCAAGAACCTTACCGGTGAGCTTGGGGTCATTGACGACGGCGTGTCCTGCTTCATGGTAAACAACGGCCATTGCTTCGCGCGCATCCATCAGCATTCGAGTGGAGGCGTGCTCGGTTAGATCAATACGATGCGTACTTGTATTTCCGTTTGAGTCGGCGACTTGGGCCACAATTTCAGTTTTTCGTTTTGGCGAGTTTGAAAAACGGTAGGGCTTGAGTCGTCCGTTATCTTTAAGTTCAAGTCGAACTTTTACGGAGTCAAATCCTTGCTCAGGTATTCCGTGGTCGATCAAGGCGCTGGTTAACAACGAATTTAAACGATGATCCGTTAGATCGCGAATGCTTCGCCCGCCTTTGTCTTTGCTAAAGAAACTTTCAGCCAACTGTCTGATAAACTGCTCATCGTATTCAACTTTTACCCCTGAATTGTTGGCTTCATAATGTGAGATCTGTTGGGCGAAAAGTTTTCGCGTTATCGCCTCGGCTTCAGGGCTCAATATCGGCTTCATCAAAACCGAATCAGCCATTCTATTAATAAATGCTTGCGGCACACCCGCGCGAAGCAACAATTCTCGTACTCGTTCGCGCGCCTTGTAAGTCTCCCAAACTTTCATGAGCATATCATCAGAGGTAATCCCCTGAAACAACTCCTCACCGTCGTTACCCGTGAAGACAAATACATATTTGCTGAGGTCGTACACTTTTCCGTTAACCGGAGACACCCACGTTTTTTCATCAACAATGTTATAGAGCTTTTTAAATAACTCGGCTTTGCGAGCCCGGTCTCCGCCACCCATGTTTGATGCTTCGTCAAAAATAATTACGCCGCCATTTGGATGAGCGATTAGCGCCTCTTCAAATAAGCGCGGCTGATCCGAGCCAATATAACCCGGCTGAACGCCGAGCACTTTGTTGAAATCGGCCTCGTTCTGAACCTCACCGAGAGGAATGATAGTGGCTTGATCAATCGAACCGAAACCAGCCTCCGCAATCGCCCTGCCCATTTCAGTTTTGCCGTTGCCCGAAGTTCCAATAAAAAAGAACGAGGTCGCCCGATCGTTTTCATTTTGCCCGAGTTTTGCAATCAGTGCTTCAGATGCGCTTTTGCCGGCTTCGGTTTGCCCGATCACGCGTCTGCCAATTACTTCTGGAATGCTTTTTAACTTCGCGACGACTTGCGGGTCATATAGAGGATTTTGGCTCGAGTTTTGCGGACCCAAAAGTTTCACGTCTACGTCATGACCTTTAGCGCGTAAATATGTTTTATTCTTATCTCCCTTAAATATTGAAACGACGATTTCTTCGGATTTCTGAGGCTTTTCACCACCGACTTTGGTGAACAAATTCGTCAAGTGCGTTTTAACTGCGCGTCGTATCTGACGGCCATCATCGTTGGCGGTAAAGTTGGTCAACGCGAGATATTTAACTACTTGAGGTTCAATTTCAACTTGCAGACCGATTTCTCTCATTTGCCCGACAAAAACATCGGCCTCGTCTTGCGCAATTTTCACCGCAGCTTCGTCTGATAGGGGTTGCGACAGTAGCCATCCGTCGATTCTGTTTATCACTTCGCGCGGCAACATTTTTCTATCACTTGCTCCTTGCGAAGTTTCATACAGTTCTCGAAGTTCGGCCGTCGTAACGGTTTCAACTCGTTTTTTAAGCTGCTCGTTCGTCCAATTCTTTATCTCCCGCGGGAATATCTTTTTCGTTCCACGGTTGGAGGTGAGAATAATATATAGAAAATTTGCCTTATACTTTGTGCCATCGCCCGCCGTGATTTCGCCACGATCAAGAAGTTCCATGAGGCGCATCCAAATTTCCGGATGCATTTTGTCCGCCTCATTGATCACAAGTACGCCGTTACCGCCGGTGGCTTTCAGCCATTCGGTTATGGCACCTTTTTGCTGGCCAGCTTGACCCGGCGGCGCACCGACAAGTTTATGAAACTCAAAGGAATTCGACATCTGTTGTTGATATTCGGTTCCATCAATCTTGAGCACGTACTTATCAGATCCAAAAATGTCTTTAGCGAATTCTTCAGCCGCGTAGGACTTGCCGGTTCCTGACGGGCCCATCATTAGCGCAGTAAAAACTCGCTTAGAAGGGTTCATAAGCGACATTTTGTAAAGATCCGTGAGCCCATCAATCAGCCGATCTTGTCCGTATATCCTATCGTGAAGTTCGGTTGACAGATTTTTGGCTCGATCTTCGACTTCAGTTAGCCGACCCATACCCAAGTTTTTGGGGAGCCATTTAAAATCCGACTGTTGAGGAGCCAGCCAGAATCTTGGAATATCATCGATCGATCGCGCTTTCGAGACAAAAGGCCGAAACCGTTCGTCGATTTGTGTCGCTTCTCCGTTATCATTTAAAAGTTGCTCATAGGTGGCGGTTTGGCCGTCTTCTTTCAAGACCGAAAACAGAAAATATTCTTTGCTATTAGAAAGCGTCACCCAGCGGCCCGACCATTCCTTAATTTGCGTACCGTCTATACCCAGTTTTTGTAAAATCCCCGCCGAATTGTAGACCCATACCGATTTGCCGCGAATGATGAGGACGTCATTAGGGTTTAATTGCGGCGCCACCTGATCGCGAGCCGCATAGTACGCGCTTTCATTTACCGCCAAAAGCTTCGGGCGAGCTTTCCACGGAGCGAATTGCTTTACCATTTTCGGATTCTGTCCGTTGCTTTTAACGTAAAGCGCGGAATTTAAATACAAGCGGCCGTGGCCCAGAAAAACCTGTTTTGTACCATAGTCGATGTAAACTTTTTCTGTTTCAGCCCGCACCTGGTTGCAGCACATGATCGTTACCACAGCTAAGAGTACGGCCTTCCCCCACTTCATGAAATCCCCCCGGATTAGTCTTTCGCGCCTAAACACGATCCCAAAAATGCTTTATGGCTCTACCACAGCTTTTTCATAAAGTGATTTGCAACAGTAGAAAATGAAACCTTTACACAATTGCGCGTTTAAATCTGCTTGAGTGAATGGCGCATGTGCGTTAACAAATCAGAATGATTCTCGACGGAAAACTTTCGCGTTCCTTTGAAATTGCCCTCAGTGAACTTGAATCTGGCGGAGTGGTGGCCATACCAACTGAAACTGTCTACGGGTTGGCGGCCGACATTCGCTCTTCTATAGGTATAAATAAAATTTTTGCGTTGAAAAACCGCCCGGCATTCGACCCCCTTATCGTACACGTCGCCGATTTTGCGAGTGTCCCATTGGTGGCCCGTGAGTTCCGGCCATTGGCGCAAAAGTTGGCCGATGCTTTTTGGCCTGGTCCACTAACAATGGTTCTACCGCGCCGCAACGATCTCAACCCCATGATTACCTCGGGCCTTGATACGGTTGCTATACGAATGCCGGCTAAAGAAATTACGCGAGAATTAATTCGTAAACTTGGGGCCCCGGTAGCGGCCCCGAGTGCAAATCGTTTCGGTCGAACAAGCCCGACATCCGCAATTCACGTTGAAAACGAATTTTGCGATCATGCAAGCATACTGGTCGTACTCGATGATGGCCCATGTCCAGTGGGAATCGAGTCAACGGTGATCACGTTTGAGAGTAACGACAGCAAGCAACCAGCCGGGCGAACAGTCGAAAAAATATTGATTTTGCGCCCAGGCGCAGTCACTGCGGAGCAGCTCGCACGCTTTGCCCAGGTTGAACGAGTACAAAATAGCGTACGGTCTCCGGGGCACCTACGGCATCACTACATGCCCACCATTCCGCTGGTGATTTTACCAAATGCGTGCTCACCCAGCCGTAGCCAATACGAACTGATCCGCATGAAATTGAAAAAAAATGTGCTCCACCCGGGCTGGATGTCACTGCCCGATGATCCCGTAATGGCCGCGCGATTGTTGTATGCCAATATGCGCACGGCCGCGAATCAGCCCGACGTAAATTGTTTATTTTTGCCTTTTCCGCTTCAAGAGCGGCGCTCAGATCTTTGGATGGGAATTTCAGACCGAATCGAAAAAGCCGCAACCATAATTATATAGCTTCGGCTATAGCGTAGGATTCATCATATTTTTGTTTTCACCGTGCTGTATTGATCCTTCAAAACGTGTTTTTCGGCACGTGATGGAGTTATACGTACAGTTAAGGCGCATATCTGGATATTGATTGTGGTACATGCGCTCGGCATCGAAAATTGATTCGATGAATTTTCGGTTAATATTAGTGGTAATTGGATTTCCGTTGATGTCGTGCGGCCAATAATATGAAATGGGCGGCACATGGTGCGGCAAATAGAAATCCAATTCAATACTTAGAGACTTCGCAAGATCGGACTGTGGGATAATTGAAGAAATAAATGCCGGGCCAATTTCTTTAAACAAATCGTCCAGCAACAGGTTTTCAAATGCCGCTTTTCGCTCGTTTGCCGGCAAACTGAGATTTATAACTTCAGTTAGATATTTAGTAATAAAAAGTAGGTCTCGACAGTAGCGAATCACCCGGACATTTTGTCCGTTTACTCTTGAAAATCCCAAATCAGCAACGCATTGATGTTCGTCTTGCGGTCGAAGATACATCGGCGTCGATTTTAGCCCCTGTGCCCAAC
>JAJYHS010000039.1 GCA_021784635.1 bacterium | reverse complement strand
CATCATACCGCAAACAGGATCTTTAACTGAGTCCAAGATGTGCTCCTCGCAAACAAGTACGTCTAACACGAAACATTGCTGTTGTACCGACGTGCAGGGTAAAGAAAAAAATTCACCCACGACGACGCTTTTTGTTTACCTCTCATATTCGGGGGTCGAAATGGCCCTTAACGGGTCGGAATTGTCTCTTTAACCGTAAGATTGCCTATTACGCAACTGTAATTTAAAGCTAATCTGCTGGCATAGATACTGCTAACCCTCCCATTAAGTGCTTTAAGAAACTTACGGCGGAGGTGTGCGATGTGGTCTTGTGTCCCCAGTCGGGTGGTCATGGTAGACGATGACGCAGATGACTTTCATCTTGTGCGCAACCATTTGCGCGAATTGTACGGATCGTCCTGTGCCGTAGAATGGGTCAATAATTTCGCTGTGGCAAAAAATGAGATACTCAAACAAGACGCAGATGTTTATCTAATTGATTATTTACTCGACGGCAAAACGGGAGCTGAATTGCTCCAAGAGCTTCAATCGTATAAATTGGCGCGCCCGATGATTTTTTTAACCGCTATTGATGACCGAAAAATTGAAGGCGAAATTATGGCGAGCGGTGCGGCTGATTTCGTATCGAAAAGTTCACTGAACTCAGATTGCATTAAGTGTTTGGACCGGTCGATCCGTTATAATATCAAACGCGTGAGAGATCTGGAGAAAATCAAAGAAGCGGGAAAAATGCGAGCCGAAGCGCGAGCAACGCAAGACACAGCGGCGCTCAAAACTCGGGTTTTAGCAAAGATAAATCATGAGTTGCGAACTCCGCTTACGGCCATACTCGGGTACATTAGTATCGGGCTTGAAGACGCACAAACTCTTGAAGAAAAAAATCGATGTTTACAAGTGGTCGAGCGCAACAGCCAGCATTTGCTTGAGATTATTAACGATTTTCTTGATTTATCGAAAATCGAAGCTGGCTGCGGACAATTTACTAAAGCGAAATTTGATCTGACGTCGGCTATTGAGCAGGTCACGGAACTTATGCGCCCGGGCGTCGAAGCAAAAGGTTTGAAATTTAACCTTGAAGGTTTCTGCATGCCGATCGAAATCGAGAGCGACCGTCAACACCTGCGCCAAATATTGCTCAACCTGATCAGTAACGCAACCAAATTTACGAAGTCGGGTTCAATTTCGGTAAAGTGTAAGCGGCACGAAGCATCTGTTGAAATCGCAGTCAGTGACACAGGTATCGGAATCTCAATCGAAGAACAAGAAAAGCTATTTCGCCCTTATTATCAATTGCTCGCACGAAATTCGAGTCAGAGTCACGGCACCGGGCTTGGGCTTGAACTTTCACGGCAAATGGCAAGCGCTCTAGGAGGTCGCCTTGATCTCGCAAATAGCGCACCGGGCGTGGGCAGTACGTTTGTTCTCACCTTGCCGCTCGCGGCTGGAATGTCGCTCGCGCAAGATTCGAAATTAAAAACTTGCGGGCCATGTTTCGGGGAGCAATCCCTTTTCGAGGGCACTGGGCAGTGCTCTTAGGGCGGTCGTTTTATCAATGAAAATGAACCGATCATATCGCTCCGACCATTTTGTCGGTACGTATTGGCCTCGGCGCGATTCGTGCGCGCCTTGATAGACCACTCCCACTGCGCGGTGGCCATGAGGCAACGCCAGTACCGGGGTCGCATGTTGTTCGCTTGGCAAGGGGGCGTGCGAAGAATCGGCTTTTCTGGCGGCAAAATCAAATGAGACAAAAAATGTTGAAGAATGAATGTCTTGCGCAACTTGATGTAAATAAGCTTCAAGTGTGCCGACCGGCGCCGGCGGTAGTTTCATAATTTCCGGTTTGGCGCCCCAGGCACGACCGGCCAGGACGTTCCCCTCGTATGTTCCAAAGCCGACAAGACAAACGTTTTCTACGCCCCATTTTTCGCGAGCCAAACCGCCGAGGTTCACATAACCGGCTTGAGCCATGTCAGTTGCGTGATAGTCGCCAATATGGGTATTGTGCGCCCAGACGATTCCTTTAGCGCCGGGGCCATGCATACGCATGAGCGAGTCAAGTGTCTCGAGCATGTGCTCGTCGCGGATGTTCCAAGACTGAGTGTCGCCTTCGATCATGGCCCGATAGTAGCGATCCGCATTGTTCATAATTTTGGCGTTTTGGCGTAAATTAAAGAGTTCACTTTGCCGAAGTTTAGTTTGCTCGATACGCAGCCGCAAAATTGCCCGCAGACTTTTAGTTACCTCGGCCGTGCACCCGGTCGGAAGTTTCATTAGTGATCGAGCGTACGCAATTTCATCGCGATGAAAGGACTCGAAACACGAAAACGCTTCAGTGACCCGCTCGCGTGTTTCAGTTGAAATTTTGTCCGCATATTTTTTTAAAAGATCCATCGATTCAAAAAGCGAATAGACGTCAAGACCGTAAAAGCCGGTGTTGCGGCCTTTGAGCCACTCAATAAATTCCGCCGTTTGTGTATTCGCCCACATCCAGCTTGGCCAGCGCTTGAAGTGGCTCATGATTTCAGCGGCCGAGCCGCCGTGACCGGCTTGAACATATTGATTCAGTTGATCGCAATCCGGCCAATCGCCCTCAACTGCGACAAATTTAAAACCGTAGTGCGCTATCAGTTCGCGCGATATTTTTTGCCGCATTTCATAGAATTCTTCGGTCCCGTGCGTCGCCTCGCCGAGCATCACGATCGGATATTTTGCAATTTCACCCGCAAAGTCGTGAATTGATTCTTCGCTCAACATGGGATTTGCCAATTTTTTTGTCACATTGACCAATTCGTTGTGCGGTTGAACATCAATATGCTGCGAATCTTCGCGGAGAGTCTGATGAAACCAATCGGTTGCAAGTTCGATGACTTCATCCAGTGTGCCCGGTTCTTCGAACAGATGACCAGCCCCCGGTATAATTGAAATTCGAGCATTAGAAAGCGACTGCTTCGCCTTTTCGTTGAGCGTGATCACTTCATGATCATCGCCGCCTACAATCAATAACACGGGAATTTTGATTGCCGGTAAATCTTTTGCCGCCATATCGGGCCGACCGCCGCGACTTACAACTGAGCGAATGCCTGGCGTATTTGCGGCAGCAGTCAGCGCTGCGGCGGCTCCGGTGCTTGCGCCAAAATAGCCAACGGGCAGATTTTTAAGTTCGCCGATTGACCTCACCCAATGTGTTGCGTGTTGGAGTCGTTCAGCGAGAAGATCGATGTTGAAAACATTGGGACGGTATTGCGCCTCACGATCGGTTAATAGGTCAAAAAGGAGCGTTGCAAATCCCCGGTCATTGAGCGCCTTCGAGACTTTTTGATTACGCGGGCTTTTGTGACTGCTCCCGCTGCCGTGAGCAAAAATCACGACGCCTGTTGCTTTCTCTGGAATAGCCAGTGATCCGGGCAGCTCGGTCCCTTCAAGGTTTACCACGACATCGCGAATGCTCGCGTGACCGTTTTTGCCTTTCAAAAGATTTTCGACCTGCTCGTCGCTGACTTGTTCAAAATCTTCGTACCACTGGCCGACTGAAAAAAATGGAGTGGGCTCAGCTAAGATAAACAATTCGTCAGCGATTTGACGAATTTCTTTGATAATTGTAGTGGCGGCGACTGGTACGGCAACAACGACACGTTTTGCGCCCCGCTTTTTTACGAGCTGAATGGCGGCTTTCATTGTCGCGCCTGTGGCCAGGCCGTCGTCGACTATAATCGCGGTTTGATCTCGAATGGGCAACGCGGGTTGAAGGCGTCGCCATTGTTCCGTCTTAGCGGCGAGCTCCTTTTTGGCGCGAACAGCCAGCGGTTCACGTTTGACGTGTGGCATTTCTTCAAGCCAAATAACTTCGCCGTCTTCTGAAACCGCACCGATGGCGAGCTCCTCTTGACCCGGAAAACCAATTTTTTTTACAAACAAAAGATCAAGAGGAGCTTTGAGTTCTTGAGAGACTTCCCATGCGACGGGCACGCCTCCTTTTGGTAGGGCGAGAATACAAGCATCGGCCCAATCGTGTGCATCTTTTAATTTGCGAGCTAAAAGCTTTCCGGCTTCGTGCCGATCTTTGAAGATCATCGCGTTGTCGCTCCTCAGGCAATACCGGATTATCTTCTAAGCTTCCCACTATGCGGTTTAAGGTGTCGTCAAATAAACATTATAAATGATCGGTGGGATATTTTGTCATCGAGACGTGGTGAACTTCCCTAATGAATGTTGCCGTTAGGCACGGTGATCGTTGCGCATTGGCCGCGCCCGATTGGAATGAAAATTGAATAATTGTATGATTATGAGCGATTCGGTTATGCGCTTCGCTAAGACGGTAATCACTTTTATTTGCGCTGGGCTCGTTGCGATCCCGGCGTGGTCGCTTTCGCCGCAATCGACACCCTCGACGGTACAACAAAAGCTGCCGACAGTTCAACAAAGTGCTGCTGAGTTGAAACGAGAATTGGATCAAACACTCAAACAATACGGGACACAGACACTTTCGACATTTTTGCGACAGCAAGCGGAGGCTGGACTTAATTTAGGGCCGCTGCGCCAATATTTTTTTAAAAAAAATCACGGCAGCGTTGAAGTGATCGACGTTCGAATCCCTGTAAATGCGCAACGAATGATTACGTTTGCAAATCAGCAATTGTCACTTTCTGGGATCGATTTTATTCAGTTTAACGGTATTGTGGATCCCTCACTCCCGCCGTTGACTCAACCATTGCCCGATCAGGCTGCGGCTTATAAGGAGTGGGTGCATGCGCGTGCTACCATATTTCCGTTGATGGGTTTTGCCGTTACGCTTTTCGAAGCGGGACTCGGCCGACTACAGGCTTCAACTGGTGAATTAGCCGCAAGTCTCGCGCGTGCGTTCACAGTTTTAGGACTTGAGGTTCAATTTTCTGCTTTCAGTGCGCAGTGGAATAAATTGTGGGTTCAAGACCAAAGTCTCATTCCGTGGCGTTTTAACGAACAAACGCGCGATTTTGCCGGAACGGCGCATTTGCTCAATCGCTTTCTTGATTCCATTCGTGGCGTCACACGCGCCCACGTTTGGAATTATTTAGTAAACTGGGGCTATACGCTTTTACTATACGGCGTTGGTGTGGTTGCGCTTCGTCGGTTTGGCGTCGCGCCGCCGGGGATCGCGCAAATGATTCGCAGCAGTTGGGTGACCAATACGGGTGGATATTTGGCCTTTGGGCTAACGCAAGTTATGCTTGGCAAATCATTTGCTCGCGGTGAGATATCTGAACTTCTTCGCTATCAGCTCGAAACTTTGGCGGTTGGTTGGGGCGGATTTTGGCGTGCCGTCGCGACGGTCCCCGGATTAAGCTCCGTCGGCAATACTATGCTCTATTCATTTGGTTTACTGGTGACCGCACCGCTTTTTGTAACAACGTACACTGCGTCCGCCTATGCGCGCAAGACGGGCAAAT
>JAJYHS010000006.1 GCA_021784635.1 bacterium | reverse complement strand
CGCTTTTCTAAAATTAACTTTTAGTTATGTGATATAAATTTTCTGATCGATTACGACCTTTCATTAAGGAGAAAAACGAACATGAAAACCCTTATAGTTTCGAGTTTTGTATTTATGATGGCAATCGCTGCAACGTCGTTCGCCATAACCGTCACTCCCAGAGGACATTTGATCGATATGACCAGTCAATTGAGTTCGACGACGGTTTATATGGATTTTGTTGAGAACGGTCAGCTGAACATATTGATTCCGCCAAGCGAAAACGTAAGTGTTAAGCAAGTTGAGGCTTCTGCACATTGTGCTTTTGTGGGAATGTCAAAAAGCCAATTGGCAACCGAAATTTCTTTCGTCATGCCACCACCAATGAGTCAATATGAAGTCGGCAACACCTGCGTTTATAAAGTTACTGACAATGGTCAATCAGCAAATATCACTTTTGCATATTGATGTTACCTGCCTGACATTTAAGCAAAATGTATCGATTCCCATACTGACGACCGTTTAGTTGGCCGTCAGTATTTGGGCTAATCTGTGTCAGCCGTGTAGAAGTGAAACGGCTGCAGTGCGTGAGGCGGAATATTTTTTTCAAAGTCTCGCAGTCGATACAGTCGCATTGACAAAAAAATACATTACTTTATAGATCGGAACTGAGGGTGGAGTATTCACGGATCTCGTGAACATTCCGGGGAAGTTCTTTTACAACAAAATGGCGCATCTAGCGCCGCAACAAGTGGGGGGATATATGAAACACATTTTAGCGTTAGCTGCCTTTTTGCTGCCTGTAACAGCATTCGCAGGCTATGGCGCCATTGCGTACAATCCGCAAACCGGTCAAGTGGTACGGTCAGAAGGGTACATGGATCTCTATACGGCTGAGCAAACGGCATTAGATGCCTGTCAAAACGTGCCGCCTTACGAGCCTTGTCAAATAATGAATTGGGAAAACAACCAGTGCATCGCTTTGGTAGCCGTGCCGGGTGTCCCCTCAGAATGGGCCCGTTCGCAAGGTAATGGATTTGAAGGTAGCGGCTTTGTTGATCCCTACTCAGCGGATCAAGCAGCGCTCAATGCTTGCACCTCAACTTTCGGTGCGCAGTGCGTAGTTCTTCGTACAGCTTGTAACTAAACGTTATTTGTTCGGCGGGCGGGTTTTATTGTAAGCCCGCCGCCAACTTCACTTATTCTCGAGAATTACTTATTCTCAGCAGCTCTCTTTTCTTGATATTTTTTCGCAAGCACATCTTGAATATTTCGCGGGCATTGAGCGTATCGTGAAAATTCCATAGTAAACTCGCCTTTACCTTGCGTAGCGGAGCGCAGAATCGTCGAGTACCCGAACATTTCAGCCAGCGGCACCTCAGCATTGATCACGACAAGGCCGCCATCCATCGAGCTTGTGCCCTGAATAATACCACGGCGTTGGTTGATTTGCCCCATAACCGTACCTTGAAATTCTTCAGGGCAAGTCACTTCAAGTTTCATGATCGGTTCAAGCGCACAGGGCCCGGCTTTTTCGTAACCTTGCCTAAACGCGGCCATTGCGCATATGCGAAACGCCATTTCGCTCGAGTCGACATCGTGATACGCGCCGTCTTGTAACCGCACGCGAACGTTAACGATCGGAAAACCAATGAGCGGTCCCTTCGCCATTTGTTCGGCAAAACCTTTGTCGCAGGCGGGGATAAATTCCCGCGGGATACGTCCACCGACAATTTCATCCACAAACTCGTACGTCTTTTCTGAATCAGGTGGGAGTGGCTCCATCGTGCCGACGGTTTTTGCGTATTGACCCGCGCCCCCAGTCTGTTTCTTGTGCGTGTAATCGAACGCTGCAGCTTGGGTGATGGTTTCGCGATAAGCCACTTGCGGAGCACCGGCGACAACTTCGCATTTGAATTCACGTTTCATCCGCTCCATATAAACGTCAAGGTGCAGTTCGCCCATTCCTGAGATAATTGTTTGACCGGACTCTTCGTCGCGGGCCACGCGAAACGTGGGGTCTTCTTTGCGAAATTTATTGAGCGCTTTGGTAAAATTATCGGCTCCCGATTTTTCTTTCGGCCACACGGCTAAAGAAATAACGGCGTTAGGAACAAACATCGACGTCATTGTGTAATTGACCGTGCCGTCGGTGAACGTGGTGCCCGACTCGCAATCGATGCCGAACATCGCGACGATATCACCGGCTGACGAACTTTCGGTTTCTTCCATTTTGTCGGCATGCATGCGTACGAGCCTCGGCACTTTGATTTTTTTTGTGGTCGCCATGTTGGTGATGAAATCACCTTTTTTAACCGTGCCCTGATAAACTCGAACGTAGGTTAATTGGCCAAACGGAGTTTCTTGCAGTTTAAAAGCGTAACCAACAAACGGTTTTAAGGGATCGCAAGGCAAAACGACTTTGGCTTCTTTATTGTCTTGGTCGAGTGCTTCATTCGTAATTTCGGTCGGCATCGGTAAATAATCGGTGACACCGTTTAACAATAATTGCACGCCTTTGTTTTTGTACGCCGAGCCCATAAATACGGGGGTAAGTTGAAGCGAAAGACACCCTTTGCGGATGGCTTTTTTGAGTTCGTCAACCGTCGGTTCTTCTTCCATTAGAAATTTTTCGCCGACCGTTTCGTCGAAATCGGCGGCTTTTGCAATCAATTCTTGCCGGTGTTTTTTTGCATCATCGTGGAGTTCCGGCGGGATGGCTTCTTCTCTGATTTTTTCGCCGCTATCGCCGTCGAAATAGTAGGCTTTCATGGTGACAAGATCGACGACGCCTTGAAAATTGTCTTCAGCGCCAATCGGAATTTGCATCATGACCGCATTGTGGTTCAGTTTTTCACGAAGGGCGGTCGCAACGCGATAAGGATTGGCTCCCGAACGGTCGAGTTTATTGATAAACGCAAGGCGCGGAACTTTGTACCGGCGCATTTGGCGATCAACAGTAAAAGACTGCGATTGAACGCCGGCAACGCCGCACAGAACGAGGATAGCTCCATCGAGCACGCGCAGAGCGCGTTCCACTTCGATTGTAAAATCGACGTGCCCGGGGGTATCAATAATGTTGATCTCGGTGTCGCCCCAATGAACGTTTGTCGCCGCAGACTGAATTGTAATACCGCGCTCACGTTCGAGTTCCATTGAGTCCATCGTCGCGCCGACGCCGTCTTTACCTTTAACTTCGTGAATCGCGTGGATACGGCCGGTATAGAAAAGTATACGCTCGGTCAGGGTTGTTTTGCCTGAGTCGATGTGCGCCGAAATCCCGATATTACGTACTTTTTCTAAAACCCATTTTGAAGCCATACTTTTACCTCTGCTTTCGCAAACCTTTCTGTTGGAGCATACTTCGCAATTCTCACGCACCGGCTACTTACTTGGTTTGGCCAACACAGCAACGAAACGTGAGCGAAAACGAAAAACTCAAATATTCGAATCCAGGATAAATATCATGTTTTTTCGCACCTTGTCTACCCTTACGCTGTCGTTTCGGGCTAGGGGGTAAAAGGGGCCTTACCGTTTAAAAAGCCGCGAAATGCCAAAAATCAATTGGTTGAGATATCGTTGCGGCTGAAAAGGACGAACGATACAATTTGCGCGACAAATGCAAATTGATGAAATTCTTAGGCGAACTTTTCACCTCGACGAATTTAGGCCACTCCAGCGGGAAGTGATCGAGCACTTTATGGCGGGCCAATCGGCTTTGGTCATTATGCCAACGGGAAGTGGTAAAAGCCTTACCTATCAATTGCCGGCGGTAGGTCTTGATGGGACGACCCTCGTGATGTCGCCGCTTAAAGCGCTCATGAAAGATCAGGTCGACAAGTTGCGCGCGCTTGGGGTGAAAGCCACATTTATTAACTCCGACTTGTCGCGGGTTGAGCGCGAAAAGCGACAAGAGAAAATGGCCCGAGGTGAGTTGAAGATAGTTTATGTGACTCCCGAGCGGTTTCAAAAACCGGAATTTCTTGCGGCTATTGATCGTGCGATGAAAGCGGTTAAAAACCACGGGGCGGGTATCGTTCGTTTGGTCGTCGACGAGGCTCACTGCATTTCGCAATGGGGCCAGGATTTTCGCCCCGAGTATGCGAAGGTTGGCCTTTTGCGCGAGCGGCTACAGAACCCGCCCACACTCGCGCTCACGGCAACGGCCACTGCCGAAGTGCGAGCTGACATTTTGCGGACTCTGCATATCGAAACGGCGCCGACTCTTTCTTTACCCATTGCGCGACCGAATCTTGCGATTTCGGTTGATGATGTTTCGGGGCTCGACCAAAAAGTCGAAAAAATAATCGAGATATTACCAAACGCGGGGTCAGCCATTGTCTATTTTTCGCTTATCACAACGTTACATAAGATTTCTGAAACGCTGAGGCGGCGCAAGATCGTGCATGTCCTTTACCATGGTGACTTGCCCGAAAAGATAAAGCGGAAATCGCAAGAAGATTTTTTGAACGGTCGCGAGCCGGTCATTTTGGCCACACCGGCGTTCGGTTTGGGTGTTGACAAGCCCGACGTGCGAGCGGTGATTCACGCCGAAGTTCCGGGTTCAATTGAAGCCTATTTTCAAGAAATAGGCCGCGCCGGTCGCGACGGCAAGCCGGCTCAGTGTGTTTTACTGTACGATCAAGACGACGTGACCATTCAAATGGAATTTATTGAATGGGCAAACCCTGACGGCGAGTACATTCGCAAAATCATGTCGCTTATCGCCGGTAACGAAGCGCGATTTCGGCAAGAAGGAGCCGATTTTCTGCGTGAGCAAATGAGTTATTTTAACAAACGCGATTATCGAGTTGAAACGACCCTCAATCTTTTACAGTCGTGGGGGATACTCGAAGCGGCAAAAATCACCGGCGAGCTCACTGACGAACTGTGGAATGAAGATTTGCGAGCCGCGCGCAAACGGCATCAGCAAGAAAAACTGCTTAAATTGGTTCGCTGGGTGAACGGTCGATCGTGCCGCCCGCAATCGATTTACAAATATTTTGGCGAACCGGACGGTGAACGATGCGGAATTTGTGACAACTGCCGGGCGCGAGATCGCTTATGACCGAGCAGCCACTTTTTGCAAAGAAGCGGCGGCACTTTCCCGATCCAGCAGGACCAACTATGGACGGCATTGTGGCCATGGGCGATGACCTCACGGTTGAGACTTTATTTGAGGCTTACAGTTTCGGGATTTTTCCGTGGCCGCATCCCGAACTGCCGTGTCTGTGGTTTTGCCCGGACGATCGCGGGGTTCTTGATTTTTCAGAGCTGCATATTTCACACTCGCTTAAAAAGTTTTTGCGCAAAACCGATTTTGAAATAACTTTTAACCGGGCATTTTCGCAGGTCATGGCGGAGTGTGCGCATGTACCGCGCCCTGGGCAAAGCGGTACGTGGATCACGCCCGAAATTCTGCGGGCTTATCTGGAATTTCATAAACTCGGTTAC
>JAJYHS010000059.1 GCA_021784635.1 bacterium | reverse complement strand
GCAACATTCGGGAGCTAGAAAACGTGATTGAACACGCATTTATTCTCGAAGAAGGCACGCATTTGACCGTTCAATCGCTACCGGAATCATTTTTGCTTGCAACAGGTGTCGAGCTGAATGCGCCAAATCTGAATGTCAACAATTTTGACGAACCCGGCGAACCAGACGCGGACGATCTGCAAGAAAACGAAACAAACGAAAATCGCAGCGATGAAATTGTGACGATTTCAGGTGAAGGTTTAGATTTTAACAAGCATAAGGAGGCGTTTGAGCGCGAGTTCATTATCAAAGCCTTGAAAATGTTCAAGGGGCGCATCAACCAGACAGCGCTTCACGCAAATATCCCGAAAAAAACGCTGCTTAGAAAAATTGAAAAATATGGAATTGTAGCGAAGGATTACGCGGAAACGGCCGAATAATTTATTTGCGCCGATTAAAATCTTGCCTATTTACTGTACAGAGCCTAGCTTAGTTCGCCAATGGCAACAGTACCGCTACCCCCTCCGCAAGCATACACTCGCGACATGCTCGCCGCAGCCTACGAGTGGATGCGGTCGCAACCGCAATCCGTGCGCGAATTAGCGACGAATTCAGATAGCCTTGTCGCCCTCTATTTGCAAGCAAGGCGCCGTAACGGTGGCACGATGCCAACTATGACCGAGACAAGTTCCGAAGCATTCAAACAAGACCTGCGCGCCTTAGCTGAAGGGATGAAGCAATTTGAAAGCCCCACCGCGCCAGCTCCGATGGCCCGTGCACCAATGCCCATCGCGCCGCCGTTGCAACAACCGCTTGTACCAAGCAGCGCGCAAGAAAATTTTAATTCGTTGGACATACGTACAATTGAGGTTCTGCGCAAAGTTCAAGCGCTATGTAATTTAGGTTCAGAACGCGAAGCCCTGCGCTTACTTGTGGCTGTCGGCTATGAACGGGTGTGTGAAATGTTCCCGCAGACAAACTCGCGACAGCAATTTATTGAAAAAATGGGCGAGAGGTTAAAATGAATTCGGGCGAGCAGAAAAGCGAAGGCTATAAACATACTGTGATATTGCCGAAAACGGCCTTTCCGATGAAGGCAAATTTGCCGCAAACCGAGCCTATTGCTATTGAAAAATGGCGATCGTCAAAACTGTACGAAAAAATCATGTCTAAGAATTCCAACGGCCGCGCGTTCGTCATGCCGGATGGCCCTCCTTATGCCAATGGTAACGTTCACGTCGGCACGGCACTGAATAAGGTCCTCAAAGATATCGTCATCAAATTTCGCAACATGCAGGGGTACAGAGCCGAATTTATTCCGGGATGGGATTGCCACGGTCTGCCGATCGAGCTCAAAGTCACATCTCAACTGGGTGAGAAAAAAAACTCTTTAACCAAAAAACAAATCCGCGATTTGTGCCGCGAAGAAGCAACTAAGTGGATCAATAAACAGCGCGAACAGTTCGTCCGTCTCGGCGTACTTGCAAAGTGGGATAATCCTTATCTCACGATGTCACCCTCCTACGAAGCAAATGAAATTCGTGTGCTCGCGCGTATTTACAAAAATGGCGTCGTTTTTCGCGGTAACAAACCGGTTTATTGGTGCCCGGCTTTGCAAACCGCTTTGGCGGCAGCTGAAGTGGAATATCACGATCATAAAAGTCTTTCTATTTATGTGAAATTTAATTTCATTAAACTTGAAGGGGCGCTTAGAAAGCTCAACGCAAAAAAACCCGTGTCAATCGTGATCTGGACGACGACCCCGTGGACCCTCCCTGCGAATTTTGCTGTCGCCCTCAATGCGGATTTTGAATACGGCGCGTACGATGCCGGTTCTGAAATTCTAATTTTTGCAACAGAACTCAAGGATAGTATCGCTAAAGAATGTGCCCTCAATCTTGGCGAACCACTTGCAATTTGGAAGGGCGCCGAACTTGAGAACTTAAATGCGCGACATCCGTTTCTTGATCGCGATTCACTAATTATTTTGGGTGATCACGTGAGTCTTGATGCCGGCACTGGAGCCGTTCACACCGCCCCAGGCCATGGTCTTGAAGACTATCACGTGGGACTCAAATATAACTTACCCGTCTATTCACCCGTCGACCCAGCCGGCAAATTTACATCTGACGTGCCAAAATACGCCGGTCAAAGCATTTGGCCGGCCAACGCGCAAATTGTTGAAGATTTAAAAAAATCAGGTCATCTCCTAGCGCAAAAAGAAATCGTGCACTCGTACCCGCACAATCCGCGCACGAAAACGCCGCTGATTTTTCGTGCCACTCCCCAATGGTTCATTCGAATGGATGACAATTTTGGTTTACGCAAAAAAACGCTCGCGGTTGTTGAAAATGAGCTCAAATACTTTCCGGCTTGGGGTCAAGCGCGCCTCACAGCCATGGTTGCAAATACTCCTGATTGGTGCTTAAGCAGGCAACGCACTTGGGGTGTACCGATTCCGGTTTTTTATTGTGAATCTTGTGAAACGCCGCTCATGAAACCTGAAATTATGGAGAAAATTGCCGACTCAATGGAAGCACCCGGCAAAGACGGAGCCGCGCCCGGTATTGAAGCTTATTTTGATAGTCCGGTTGAAACCTTCACCGCCGGTCACAAATGCGAAAACTGCGGAAAATCAAAGTTTAAACGAAGCGACGACATTCTTGATGTCTGGTTCGATTCGGGATGTTGCCATACCAGTGTTCAACGCGCCCGCATGCATAACGAAATTGCTGACATTTATCTCGAAGGTTCTGATCAACATCGTGGATGGTTTCAAACGAGTCTTATTTCGTCAATGGCCGCTTACGAACATCCTCCGTTTCGCGCGCTCATCACGCACGGATTTGTCAACGATGCGCAAGGCCACAAAATGAGCAAAAGCAAAGGCAACGTAGTTGATCCGGCCGAAGTGATTAAAAAATACGGCGCTGAAATTTTACGACTTTGGGTGGCCCATGAAGATTACGGGGAAGACGTCACGATCTCCGACGAAATGTGCAAGCGGGTCAGCGAAACATACCGGCGAATTCGAAATACCATGCGTTTTTTGCTGGGCAACCTGAGCGATTTTGATCCTAAAAAAGATCGCGTTGCGTTCAAAGACATGCCACCGGTTGATCAATGGGCTTTGGCGCGGCTCAATCAAGTCATCTCGTCGGCGACGGCCGCATACGAAAGCTATGATTTTTTCAAAGTCTACCATGCACTCAACCAATTTTTTACGACGGACCTCAGCGCCACTTATCTCGACATTTTAAAAGATCGCCTATATACGGGTAAGCCGACGGGCATCCCGCGCCGGTCTTCGCAAACTGTTTTTGTTGAAATGGTTAGCGTCTTGTCGCGGCTTCTCGCCCCCATTTTATCGTTTTTAACCGAAGAAGTTTATTCATTCTTGCCGGGTGATAATAAAAGCGAAAGCATATTTTTGACAGATTTTCCGACTCCGAAACCAGAATGGAACGATCGCGAAGTTCTCGAGCTTTTCGCCCGGCTTGACGAAATTCGTGCAGTCGTATCAAAGAAACTTGAGACATTACGTCAAGATAAAGTCATCGGCTCAAACCTCGACGCTGAAGTTATTTTGCGCGCAGGCGGCAGAACCTTCGATGAACTTAAAAAATGTGAGTCGTGGCTACGCGAATATTTGATCGTCTCATCAGTTCAACTTATTCGCGACGACAAACAAACGTTCTCTGTTGAAGCGCGCCACGCACCAGGTGAAAAGTGCGAACGCTGCTGGAATTACAGTACCGAAATCGGAGCCGATTCGCGCTACCCCGGCGTTTGTCCAAAATGTGTTGCGGCGCTATCCGACTAGTCGAACAGGCGCGAAGCATAGATACAACACTCAGGGCACTTGCAATTTATGCGGCTGCGTTTAAACTAGCAGCATGGCTAATGACACCGTCACTCGCAAACCAGGCGCCCCCAGACGTTTTGCCGGATCGAAATACATGGTTCTTATCGCGGTTTCTCTGGCGGTCGTCGCGCTCGATCAGTTTACAAAAATGCTCGTGCATTCGACATTTAATCTCGATCAATCCGTCAGAATCATTCACGGTTTTTTTAGTCTTACTTACGTGCGCAACACCGGAGCCGCTTGGGGGATTCTGAGCCGCGCCCATTACACCTTTCGCGAAATCTTTTTCTTGTCGATTCCGCCTATCGCCGTTTTCATTATTGTATTGTTCCTTTACGGATTGCCCGAGACGGAGCGTCTTGAAATTTACGCGCTCTCTCTTATCAGTGGAGGGGCCATCGGCAATTACATCGACCGGTTGCGGTTTGGGTACGTAATTGATTTTCTAGATTTTCATTATCGCAATGTTTATCACTACCCCGTTTTTAATCTTGCCGACTCTTCGATCGTAATTGGCGTTGGCATTTTGACGATTCTCATGCTTACAAAAAAGAAGAAAGATGCTCCCGCTTCTTCATCTGGGTCCTAACCTTTATATTCCAACTTATTTCGTTTGGGCGAGCGTCACCTATAGCCTCTGTTTGATCTATCTCGCGCACAGAGCCGAAAGACTTGAAATGCCCCGCAAGCTTGCGCTTGATCTCGCATTTATCGTTATGATCGGCGGGTTTATAGGCGCACGGCTTTTTTCCGTTTTTTACGAAGAGTGGCCTTTTTACCGCAAGCATCCGCTTATGATCTTTGAATTTTGGCACGGCGGTTTTGTTTTTTACGGCGGTCTTTTGGGGGCACTTCTCGCCGGCGCCATCGCGCTCAGAATTAGGCGTGAAAAATTTTGGCCGTGGGCCGATTTCTTTGCCCCCATTTTGGCGCTTGGTTACGGCGTCGGGCGCATTGGCTGTCTTCTTGCCGGTTGTTGTTACGGTAAACCATGCCATTTGCCGTGGGCGATCACATTTCATTACCCGTGGCTGCCGAAGGGCCCACGGCAGCCGACTGAAATCTATGCGAGCATTTCAGGTTTTATTGTGTTTATTATTCTGACTCGGTTCGAAAAGGAAATTCGTGCGCGCGCTGATCGACCGACGACGATGCCTGATGGCACCGCAAGCTTCGATGCGCTCAAGAGTAGCGGCTATTTGTTTTCAGTTTGGCTCGTATTGCACGCCATCGGCCGAATTATAATGGAACACTACAGGGCCGATTGGCGCGGCCCCGACATAATGGGGCTCAGCATTTCAACCGTGATCAGCATATTTGCAATCATATTTGCAGTCACAAACCTCATAAGGCTAGAGCGCCGTTCGCAAAAAATTACATGAGGATATTTAGATAACGAATCAAAACCCAGCGGCAAGACCTTCGTCGCGAGTGTCGACCACTCCCTGAAGAATACCGTTTACGTTCATGACCGCGAAGACGTGCGCTTGCCAACCGGCCTTTACGTGCGGCCAGCGTGTTTTAAGAATTTTGATCGCATCATATGGCATGCGGCCATCATCATCGTAGTACAAAATATCCGGCAAAAATTGATGATGAAC
>JAJYHS010000161.1 GCA_021784635.1 bacterium | reverse complement strand
CAATTAGAAAAGGCGACAGAAGTTGGCTATTCTGATCACATTACCGATACCATACAAGAAGCTCTTTATAGTTTTTTGCAAAAACACATCCCGATACTTGAGAATCGAAAAGTGACACATCGATGGGCAGGGGTAATGGGGTTTTCGGCTGATGGGCAACCACTGGTCGGGTCGCTCCCTGACGAACCTTCAGTTTATTTTGTCGGGGGATATACCGGCCACGGAATTGGTCTTGCCTTTCATTGTGCAAAAGTTTTAGTTGATTTGATCAATGGACGCGAGATACCGTCATTTGTATCAGCCCGGAGGTTTTGATTGAGCGATGACAACGAACCGCGGATTGGCACAAAATGCACCGGTATAGTAAAATGGTTTAACGAACAAAAGGGCTATGGGTTCATTGAGCAGGCCAACGGACGCGATCTCTTTGTTCATTACAAAGAAATTCGTGGCAAATTAAATCCGGGCGATAAAGTGGAGTACATCCTTGGCGAAGGTCGCAAAGGACCTGCGGCTACAAAAGTCCGCGTCAAATCGCGGGCCGAGTGATTTAAGGCGCCAACAATCGATGAACATATGGGCGCAATCCGGCGAAAAAATATTCAACGGCAATCATCATAAGTATTAGGCCCATTAGGCGAATAAACACTTTTTGTCCGCTTTCGCCAATAATTGAAATAATTCGTTTTGATCCGATTAAAATAAAATAAGTAGCCAGCGAAACGACCACGGCTGAAACAAACAAGATCGCGCGATCGACGAACGTCACCGATTCGTGCATGGCCACCATAATAAAGGTAATTGTTCCCGGACCGGTAATGAGCGGAATCGCTAGAGGTGTGATGGCGCGGAGTTCAACATCCTGAATATTAAGCCGCTCCGACGCGGACATCGATTTTGTTCGTGTTTCGCGGCCCTGGAGCATGTCATAGCCGCTGATAAAAAATAAAATACCGCCAACCACGCGAAGCCCGTCAATCGAAATATTAAAAAACGAAAAAACAAATTTACCGGCTACACCGAAAAATAACATAGCGACAAATGCGGCAATCGTGGCGCGCCGGGCGATACGCGGGCCAATGTTCGTTTCAGAACCTTCGATTAGAGAATTGTAAAACGGCATTGCACTGAGCGGGTTTACGATCGTGAATAAGCTCGTGAGCGTATACAAAAAATAACTAACGATGTGTTTCAATGTGCCCGCCGCCTGAATGCATCTACTTTATCGCGGGCTATTGAGGGGTTCAATCTTTTTAAATGAATCTAATAGAACCCTAGTTCATTGAAGCGGGAGTGCGGCTAGCCCGGACTTGGTCATTGATCTTGACCCAATCGCGATTCATAAACATCGAGGCGACCGTACCATAGCTGCGGTATCGGCGAATGACGGCTCGAGCCGTCGGGTAGTCGTGGTATTTCATTAGAAAATGGACATACTCTCGAGCAACTTCAAATTGTGGTTTTCGGTGTCGGTGATAGACAAGAAATGCAAATTCACGTTTTGCTTGAATTTTGTCGCCGAGTTTTGCGAGTACGTTGGCGTATTGTAGGCGTACCGAATCGCTTCGGCCTCCGAGCCGAAAATAAATATCATAGTTTTGCCGCGCTTGAGAAAGCTGGCCATGATCAGCTTGAATTTTGGCTAAATGCGATAAATACGAAAGGTTGTGATGATCCATAGCAAACAATTGGGCGAGCGCTTGAATTTCACAGCCCCACTTTTGCTGATCGTCACAGATCGCAGCGATCGACTTCAAATCACTGGGGCTTGCCACACCCAATACCTGCTTGATTTTAAGCGGGATAATCTCAAACGCGTGGCCGCGCCAAATAATCAGATGAGCGGCAATTAAAACTCCCGCGATTACCATTAAAAAGAGACGGCGCAAAAGTATAATATCGCTTTTGGTATGATGTTCTGAAATGAGATCGACGACCTGGCCGCAGCTGCAGTAGGCCTTATTTTGAATAATGCGTTCCGACTCAATTGGTTTTTGACATGTTGGGCAGTTCATTAGAAGCATATCAATTGACAATGCAAAAGTTGTACATAGCGGGGTGGCGCTGAATTGCAACTGATTGGTAGAAATCTATCAATCATTTAGTCACTGTTAATTTGCTAACAGTTTTTGGAGAATATCAAATGGAACCGTTTCAAAATGAGACTCGAAATGCCGTAGCTGCGCCGGTTTTGTTCGGGGTCGAGTCGGTCGGGTCGGTTGGGATTGCAACCGTGGAATTGAACCGTCCCGCGATTTTAAACGCACTTGATACCGACTGCTACAAGCTACTCGAGTCGCGATTGATTGAGTGGCAAAACGATTCAACGGTTGGCGCAATTATAATTTCGGGTAAGGGCGGTAAAGCATTTTGCGCCGGAGGTGATGTAAAGGGTTTAGTTCTTAAATCAAAAGAGTTTGGGCTTAAAATCGCTCTTGAATTTTTCACTCACGAATATTTCGTCGACGGATTTGTGCACAATTATAGAAAGCCAATTGTCGCAATCTGCGATGGTATCACCATGGGCGGCGGGCTAGGCCTTGCGGCTGGCGCCATTCTTCGAATTGCGACCGAACGAACTTTAGTGGCCATGCCGGAGCTTTCAATTGGTTTATTTCCGGATGTCGGCGCAACTCGCTTTTTGGGCGATGTTAATATGCCCGGATTTGAATCGCGTCGCGTACGGGCCCCGTTTGGGCTTTTTATGGGACTCACCGGTGCTCGGCTAAGCGGTGCTGATGCCGTTCGCATCGGTCTCATGGATGCCTTTGTACCCACTCGGCGCCTGCGACATTTGCATGCGGATCTCTTGCGCGCAATGAATGTTGACGAGGGAACAGACTCGCGTGAGCGGGCCGTGACCGCGAATGTGAAAGCTGTGGTGGCGAAGAATTCGCAGAAGGCAACTTCGGGTATAACCGAAACAGATGAACACATAATTGAGGATATTTTTTCGCTAGATGATCTATTAAAAATCGACCGGCGCTTTAAAGAAGTACGTAAACTTTCACCATGGCTTGAAGAGACGCGAACGCGGTATTTGAAAGGGTCGCCACTTTCGCGCCGGGTATTCTTTGAAGCGTTTCATCGACACCGCAATCTTTCTATAATTGAAACGTTAACCCGCGAGTGGGAGATGTCGATTTGTTTTTCTAAGGGAAGTGAATTCGCCGAGGGTGTCCGTGCTGTTTTAATCGAAAAAGATCATGCACCGAAATGGAGATATTCGGCGCTCGATCAAATACCCGGTGAAGTGATCGAGTCCATGTTTCGTTCGGGTGAGCCCGAAAACCTATTGGTTGAAAAGTTTCGCGAGTTCGGCTTCTAGATTTTGGCGCTTCACTTCTGATTGCGCACCGGTGTCGAGAATTTTGAGTGTCACGACATGTTTGGCAAGCTCTTGTTCGCCGATAATAACCGCGCCGAGTGCTCTATGTGCCACAGCTTTTTTCATTCGATTGCTCATGTTGCCTGAATAGCTTAAATCGATCACGAAACCTCTTCCCCGCAGTTCATGGGCGAGTCGCGCACATTCCCGTTCGGCTTTATCACCGACCGGGATCAATGCCACCGGGCGAGTCGACAACGGGTCTTCAAGCATCAAAAGGCTTAATCGTTCGATCCCGGCCGCCCAACCAACAGCTGGTGTCGGGCTGCCCCCCATCATTTCGCAAAGTCCGTCGTAGCGTCCGCCCGAAAGAACCGCGTCTTGCGCACCAAGAGCGTGCGTTCGAAATTCAAATACAAGGTGCGAATAATAATCAAGACCGCGGACAAGTTTCTGATTGATCGAATATGCGATACCGAGATCTTTTAGACTCTTTTGGATTCGCTCAAACTGCGTGCGGGAAGATTCGTTGAGATCGTCAAGTAAACGAGGGGCACTTTCGTTGACTTCAATGTCATTTTTATCTTTTGAATCCAAAATGCGCAGTGGATTGAGCGATAGCCGTTTTCGGCTGTCTTCGCTGAGATGCGACTCGTGCTGCTTATAATAGTCGACGAGGTGAATACGATAAAGGTCGCGCGACTCCTTATCGCCGATCGAGTTGATTTCGAGGTAGGTTCGTTCGGCCACCCCCAAAGCGTTGAGAAGATTTTGCGCAAGTGAAATCAGTTCCACATCCGCATCGCCGCCTTCGGGTCCGAGAAGTTCAGCGCCGATTTGGTAAAATTGTCGATATCGGCCCTTTTGTGGGCGCTCATACCGAAACATGGGGCCCTCATAAAACCATTTGACCGGAAGTTGCCGCTGCAAACCGTGTTCTATGAATGCACGCATGGCCCCAGCCGTGCCTTCGGGTCTAAGGCTCAGCAAATCGCCGCCTTTGTCGGTGAAGGTGTACATTTCTTTTGTCACGATGTCGGAGGCGTCGCCGAGCGTGCGCGAAAATACGCCTGTTGGTTCAAAAACCGGCGTTTTGATTTCTTCAAAACCATAGTATGCAGCAATCCGGCGTGCCGTCTCAACAATATAACGGTACCGTTTGACTGTTGAATCTAATAGATCATGTGCTCCACGCACTGCCTGCAGTTTTTGTGACATAGAGTCTTCATCATAGTAGACTGTTGTACGTTCGGCAACGTCGGAGAATAAAGTGACTGATACGAGTTACATTGATATATCACCGCTAATTTCAGAACGAACGGCCGTATATCCTGGCGATACCGCATTTTCTCGGCATGTGACTTTGGACATGGTTCGCGGCGATCACCTCACGCTATCGGATATCCGCACCACTCTTCATGTTGGAGCGCATGTCGATGCACCCAATCACTATGCACGCGACGGAGTTGGAATTGACGAGCGCGCCCTTGATTTTTACTTTGGAATTTGCCAAGTCATTCGCGTGTCATTTGAGGCTAAGCGCAAAAAAGCAAAATCTAACGAAGATTTACGAATTCGCCCCGCCGATTTATCCGGCGTCGAAATCCAGGCGCCGCGCGTTTTGTTTGCCACTGGGACATTCCCTGAGCCGAATAGGTGGAATGATGATTTTGCGTCGTTATCACCTGAATTGGTTGATTTTCTCGCAAATCGGGGAGTGCGCCTTGTGGGCATCGACACTCCCTCAATTGACCCATCAGAATCGAAAGAGCTCGAATCGCATAACGCTATTGCCAAACACGACATGGCCATTCTCGAAGGGATTATTCTTAATAATGTTGAGCCGGGGATTTACACTTTGATTGCCCTGCCGTTGCGTCTAAAAAACGCCGATGCGTCGCCGGTGCGCGCGGTTTTGACCAAAGCGTAAGAGTACCGCTCTTAAAGCGTTCGCGGCTGTAAATTGTTTAACTGTTGTAAATTTTAAGTATGGACAGTGGCGTTGAGTGGCTGGTACTCTTCGGCGCTATCAATTAAATTTTGATAAAAAGGAGAAATGCGATGAAAGCTTATATTTTCTGCTTAGTTGCACTTGGGCTGATGACGATCGGGATCCACGCCAAAGCGGTTCCAGCTGA
>JAJYHS010000005.1 GCA_021784635.1 bacterium | reverse complement strand
ATTTTTTTAATGTATCAAATTTTACTTCGGGGCTTTCGTCCGTCACTTTTTGATTGCCTCGTTTTTCTTTCAATGTCGCCAGAAATTTTTTAGCGTCTACGCCGGCGCGTTCCAATATTCGCGTGATTTCACTATGCCGCTCTTTTAGTTGCGCCAGCAAAAAATGCTCTGTCGAAACAAATGAATCGCCAAACTCTTTGGCCTCGTTTTCGGCCTGCCGAAGAAGCGACAAAAAACCTTGCGATGCCGCCAGCGGCGGTTTAGGCGCTGAACCTTGCAACTGCGGCAAATGTTTCAGCCTTTGAGTCAGAGCGGAAATCACATCGCCGGTCGACACCCCCATCGCCTCAAATACCTGGGGAACAATACCGTCTTCTTGCCGGATCAGTTCAAAAATAAGGTGATCCGCTTCAAGCTGAGAGTTGCGATTGTCTTCAGCCAGCCGCGCGGCGGCCTGTACGGCCTCCTGGCTTTTTAGAGTCAACTTACTTAAATCCAACATGACGATTACTCCGATTCAATGCTATAAGGATGAGGTCGATATGACCACTGTCAATCCGCGCTCCATTATTTTAGATAGCGTAAACCCTAAGGATTTTCGCGAACTCAACCTCATATATTGCTGTGAGCAGTGCAGCTACTTTGACAGTAAAAAAGAAACTTGCGCAATGGGATTTAAGGTTGAAAAGCATCGGCGCGAAGAACAGCTCCGCCTTTATAACTTGTGTGGCAAGTTTGCCATTTGTCGCTCCCAGGAGATTGACTGAACAATATGCCCGCTCCGTCGGTATGGCCGCTTGTTAGCGCAGTCGTCGTTTTCTTATTCATCGCAGCGGCAGCGGTTTACTGGATCATTTCAAGAGCGCGCTCACAACTTCGATTTGTTGAACCGGATGATCCCGACCATCGCCGTGTATTCCCAGGTTTGCCTCCTGGGCAATTTGTAGAAGTCGATGGATTTAAAATACGCTTTATTCAAGAGGGTCGCGGCCAGGACGTCGTATTGATTCACGGGTTATGTGAATCAATTGTCACCTGGAGGCTCAATTTTAACGATTTAACCAAACGCTATAGGGTCACCGCCCTTGATCTGCCGGGTTTTGGATTTTCGTCAAAACTGGTTGAAAAAGACTATAGTCTAGATTCGCAATCGCAACGGATTTTTGAATTCATGGACAAACTCAATATTGTAAAACCGCACTTGGTTGCGCATTCCATGGGTGGGGCTATTGCGGCCTGGATGATTAAAAGCCAGCCGACGAAAATAAACAAAGTTGTACTTCTTGCACCGGCAGTTAACAGGGCCATCATCTGGTTTCACCCACGTGCAGCCGAATGGTTCGGCAAAGTAGTCCGGCCCTTTATTGTGAACCAGGCTTTGATCAAGCGAGTTTACCTCAAACAGTGTGTCGTTGAACCGCCGCCTGATTTTGTCGAAGCACTCCCCGAAATGTACCGGCCTTACCATAACTCCCCAAACGCCGTAAAAACGCTTTTACTGCATAACTGGCTCCTTAACGACAAACGGCTCCCCAAAGGTCTGGCCGATCTTAAAAACCCGGTTTTGGTGATCGCTGGCGAGTCTGACCGGGTAGTGCGCCTTAAACTCATCGACGAGTTCTTAAGTTTAAATCCTAACGCACAATATTTTGTCCTTTCAGATACTGGACACCAGTTACATGAAGAAAAACCTCGCGAGGTGGTTTCTAAACTGTGTGATTTTTTTGACTCGCCGAAGGTCTGATTTGGGCGTGTTATATAAATAAATTAGATTTCAGCTTCGCGCTAGACTCGACTTTGGACGAATTCTACGGCGCAACCGTCTAAAAATGGACTCAAGTCCAGTCAAGAATCTGACTCACGTACCGAAATTTCTAGTGTCACGTAAGAAGACCTCAAACAGGAATTCACTTGAAGTCAACTTTTTTACAGGAGGACATCAAGGATGAAGTGACCGACTACAGGAGTAGATTTCGGGGCTATTAAATACACGGCTCGGATGCCGGTTCTCTCAGGCCCCACCCGAAAACGCTAAGCGTGAGGGAGAGAGCAAAACACACAAGGAGGAATTTTATGGAATTAGAAACGTAAATTTTTAAAAAACGGAGGAGAAAACCATGGCATTACGAGTTACAACCAATATAGCTGCAATCGATGCAGAACGAAACCTTGCCGGCATGCAAGGAAAAATGCAAAAAAGCTTCGCTCAATTATCGAGCGGTCACCGCATTACCAGTGCTGGCGACGACCCCGCCGGACTGGCCATATCTGAAAACTTGAAAGCGCAAATTCGGTCAACCCGACAAGCGCACCGCAACGCGAGCGATGGTGTGTCAATGGTGCAAGTGGCGGAAGGCGGCCTCAACACAATCGGCAACATGATCATTCGTCTTCGCGAACTCGCAATGCAAGCCGCTTCAGACACTGTCAGCCATAGAGACCGTGGCTTCATTAACAAAGAAGTTCAGCAGCTCAAAGATGAAATTCAGCGGGTTGCAAATACGACCACTTGGGGCAAAACAAAGTTGCTCAACGGTTCAACTCCAAATTTCGACTTTCAAGTGGGTATTTTCAATAATAAATTTAACGACCGCATCTCATTCAAAGCGAGCAAAAACGTGGCAACCTTAGATGCTCTTGGATTGGATGGCCTCGACTACACAACCAAAGAAGGGGCACAAGAAGCCCTGGGAGAGCTCGATCATGCTCAAAACAATGTGAGCGGTATGCGTGCGAATCTCGGAGCTCTGCAAAACAGGTTGCAATCAACGATTAGCAATTTGGGGATATCTGAAGAAAACTTGTCAGCCGCCAAAAGCCGGATTAGCGATACTGACGTGGCTGCATCAACAGCCGCTCTTGTGAAAAACAAGATTTTGATGCAAGCAGGTATTGCCTCTTTGGCTCAAGCGAACCAAATGAATGAAGTCGCACTCAATTTAATCCACGGCTAAGGCAATTAGATTCATAACCCTTACGGCCGTCCGTCGAGGACGGTCGTGAAAATAAACCCGGTGCATCGACACCGGGTTTACCATTTTTGTGTTGACCGCACGTTCGATTTCTTTAAAAAAGATAGTCTAGGGTAAGAAATCCGAAGTCGTCTTTGGCACCATCAAAACGAGGGATATATGGCAAGAAAAAAAGCGGGCAAAAAAACAAGTCGATCAACAAAAAAAACTACACGAAGCACTAAAGCTAAACGCAAATCCGCAACTCGCGGGCGCGCAACGCCAAATCGTCGATCAAAGAAATCGACGACGAAACGTTCAGCCGCCCCCAAAAGATCGGCGGCAAAACGGTCACGTGTAAAACCGAAAGCATCTGGCGCCAGTGGAACCTTAGCCAGCACAACAGTCACTGCCGCGTTTTTCTCGGAGCAGGACGACTCAGAAGATGAGCTAGGCCAACCGACAGAAGGCGTCAGCTACGAAGCCGTCGACGATTTGACTGAAGACGATCTCGACGAAATGGAATCGGAGCAACCTGAAAGCGAAGACGAAAATAGTGAAGACGATGATGACGTTGTCGACCCCGACGATGATTCGTCAGAGGATGAAGGCAGCTATTTCTAATCGTTTCAGCGTGGCTGAAAAATCCTCCATCTTTTCTCGATAAGTATTAAAAGCTGAACGACTAAATAAATGTAGAAGGTGGAGAAAGTTTTCATGACTCGTTTACTCAATCTTCGATCTATTTTTTTAATCGGCATTTCAATATTATCTTGGTGCCTGTCCGGGTACGCGCAGGCAGTGGACGGAAATTTCGTCGTTGTACGCGGTCAAGTACAGTTAAAAAGTGCGGCAAATGGCAAAATAACGAAAGCAAAAATCGGCGAGCGTATTCGCCCTGAAGATACGATCATTACTGGCAAAGAATCGCGAGCCAAAGTCGTGATGGTAGACGGCAACGTCATCAACGTTATGCCGAAGTCCAGCTTTGAGATCGAAACCTATGTATATAAGCCGCAAAAAAATAAGAAGAATGTTTTACTTCATCTTATGTACGGCAAAATTCGCGCAACGGTTCAACAAAAATACTACGGTGCAAATAAATTTCGCATCACTACTCCTTCGGCAGCAGTTGGGGTTCACGGTACAGATTTTATAACTAGCTATAATACATCGACTCACGTGACTTCGATTATGACGTTTCGTGGCCGGGTTGAATTCGGTCACCTGAATTCCGCCGGGCACTTTGTTAATCCAGTATTCGTAAACGCCGGGGAAATGAGCCGGATACTCGCTTTTAGACGGCCGATGCCGCCGACTCGAATGTCAAAAAAGTTCATGATTAAAATGAAACGCGAGTCGGAAGCCGCAACAGGAGCCGCACCATAATCTGGACCATAGTGAAAGCAGCACTTACCGTCATTTTTGGATTGATATTTTTAGATTTACAAGTCGCAAACGCGAGTACGGCAATGCCAATCATTGCGCGCAATCCAATTAACGGTAAAATAGCTGAGATTTTTCTAGCAGAGACCGCGCTTAATTCGTCCATTTTTGAAGACCACTTTATTAATCGCTTGAGCTCTTCGCAGAGCCTATGGAACCAGAAATGGTCAATCGATGCATCGGACTCGATGATTTACGACTCGGACATTTTGCTTCATCCAATCAACGCCGATCCCACGACCGCTTATCCGTCATTTCAGGGCGGCGGCCGCACGGATGGCAATATTTTGGTTGAACACCAACTGTTTAACACGAGCAGGTCTCAAATGAGCCTTGTCGGGAACGGCAATTATATGTGGTCTTTTAACCCTGTTTTTGCCGCGGGCGACCCGACTGACCTCACCCTTAACGCGCCCTACTCGCTGAAAGGCGTCTGGCGCCGCAAACAATATGAACTGACATTTGTACCCGGTTTCGAAACGCTTGATATGGATTACAACAACACCAGCGGCGGAGTCAGTCGACCCGATATACTTAATTCGTTTACCGGTGAAATCGACTGGCTGCTCGCCATGCGGTCGAATTGGCTATCCAATACCACGTTTAATATTCGCCATGATCAATCGCTGTTGCCGGACGGCGGCCCGGACGATGCGACCGCGATGAAATATGAAATTTTTCAAGAAGAGTCTTTCTTTATAAATCCTGAAAAAACTCGCGCGTTCCAAAGTTTCGTTGGATTCACATACAATGCGGCTCTAGGAATAAACGAAATATTTAACCGTATCGAAGCCGGCGGCCTTTACTCGGCTCCGCTTAAGAAATTTCAAAATGTTTTTTGGGATGCAGCGGCGACTGTTTATCATATGACTTATCCGAATAAAGAAATAAACGTCGGCCAAAAAGGTGAAACGGACGACGATACGACTTTAGCGGCCGGTCTTACAAAATACGTGAATTCACACTGGAGCGGCATGTTCACGGCGTCGTACACTACGAATACCTCGAACGTCGACACGTCAAAATACAACAAATACGTCGTCATGGCCACAATCGATTACCACTGGGATGGCAGCCC
>JAJYHS010000209.1 GCA_021784635.1 bacterium | reverse complement strand
ATGGAATCCGTTGCTCTCGATCAATACGACATGCCACTCCAAAATATCATGACGTCGATCCACACAGTTTCTGAAGACATGACTGTTGGAGCGGCACTCGATGAATTTATCAAGCGGCGAGAGCATTTATTTTTAGTCGTAAACGAATACGGCACAATGTCAGGCATTGTCACCCTCGAAGATGCGATCGAGACTCTACTGGGAGTTGAAATCGTCGATGAATACGATTCCGTAACGGACATGCGCCAGTATGCCATCGAACAATGGCGGCTTAAAAAGCAAGCGGCGATGAAAAAGTAGTCCGCGCGAAAAACCAAACAAAAGGGGCGTTTTGTGAAATACGAAATCTCAAAAACATTGCTGCAGACTTTGACAATCGACTTAGACGTAAACGAGTCGATTTATAGCCAAACTGCCATGATGGCATGGATGAACGCGGCAATGACCATGAATACGCACAACGAAGGCGGTTTTTTTGCCGGCTTAAAGCGAAGCCTTAGCGGCGGATCTTTTTTTGTAACCGAATTTGTTTCAACCGGTAATGGTCAAATTACCTTTGCTCCGAAATTTCCGGGCCAAATTTTAGCGAAGGTTTTAGCTGCCGGCGAATCGCTCATTTGCCGCAAAGATTCTTTTTTATGCGCCGAAAAATCAGTTACCTTTGACGTCGCCCTTCAGCAAGGTTTCGGCGCCGGGCTATTCGGCGGCGAAGGTTTTATATTACAAAAAATCACCGGCCCTGGAACAGTTTGGCTCGATCTCTCAGGTAATGTTGTCGAAAAAGATTTGCAATCCGGTGAAATGCTGATGGTTCACGCCGGACATATCGGCGTTCAAACTCCTACGGTCAGTTTTAATGTGAAAATGGTTCGCGGATTTCGTAACATTATCTTTGGCGGCGAAGGGCTCTTTCTTGTAGAACTAATGGGCCCCGGTAAAGTTTGGTTGCAAAGTATGCCGATCATGAATCTCGCTGAAGAAATCGGGCGCTATTTACCTAACACACAAGCGGTTAATACCGCCGCAGGCGCCGGTATCGGCGGTGTTGCGGGGGGCATGCTCGGTGGCCAAACTGGTTCGATTGTCGGTGGAATTCTTGGCGGAATTTTAGGCAATAACGAATAGGCACTAAACCGACGCTTTAAGTTCGGATGAAGCCATAGCTTTTCATCCTGAAGCTTGTCGCGGCCGCCCTGTTCACGATCGATTACGCACAAAACATCTGTAATTTCCGCACCCAATTTACGTAGCGCGCGTACGCTTTCGATAATTTGCCCGCCGGTTGTAACGACGTCTTCAATTATACAAACCTTTTTGCCGCCGATGACTGCTCCCTCAGCGAGTTTCATTGTTCCATATTCTTTGGCTTTTTTTCGCACAAAACACAGATTGTAACCGGACTCTAAACCCAAAGCGGTAGCAATTGCGACCCCTCCCAACTCTAAACCCGCCAAAACCTCGGTGCGTTCGGGCACCAGTGGTGACATTTTTTTTGCAATTTCTCGCAGAAGTTCAGGATCCGACTCAAAACAATATTTATCAAAATACTCGGTCGAAGTTTGACCTGAACGTAGTTTGAATTCTCCGCGCAAATAAGCCGACTTATATATAGCTGCCGCCAAATCATTTCGTGTCATGCCATTAACTTAAGCTTCATACCTTCGACAGTCGAGTAAGAAATGCACGTACAAGTGGCACAGAAAATGCTTTCTCTATTTTATAGAGGCCGACCGGCGTCAAAGCGATACCGGTCTATTGCCCAGGCTGAGATCGCTTTTGAGCGCCAAAGCGCTCACACGTACGAGGTGCAAATGTTGATGGAAACTAAATTCGTCTTTTTTATTCTATTTGTTTTAACGATTTTTATGGTTTTTGCCGTCCAGTTTCTCGTGCACGGGTTCTGAAACTTTGTTTTGCCGTCTTGTTTTGGAGTTTTATTCAGCCCACCGTTTCAGAACCAATCCATTTTGCAAATTCGTTTATGGCCTTCGGAGTTTCGATTTTGACGACACACGGGCACTCGTAAGAATGTAATTGTTGAACCCGTTTTTGCACGCGCGAATAAAGTCTTTCGCGAGTTTTAAAAATCACCACAATTTCCTTTGCATGCTCAACTTTATTGCGCCAGCGGTAGAGACTCGCTATTGGGCCGATGATATTGGCACATGCAATGAGCCGCTCCTCGAGCAATTTCTTCGCCGCCTTGTTGGCTGCGCGTTGGCTCGGCCACGTTGTATAGACGAAACAAATTTTTGGCTTCACGGCACTTCGGCTAGCATCTCGCGCAACTCGCGCACAATTTCGCTTTGTTGCGGAACCGAAGCCTCTTCTAAATTGGGATGAAGACCGACACCCGGCACGTTTTTACCGGCTAAAACACGCGGGCGCGCGAGCAAATGGTATAACAATTCATTCGCTGTCCGGTAAGCTAGATGCTCGCCAAAGTTCGTGACCTCGGTGTCTTCGTTTACAAACATCACGCGCCCGGTTTTAATCACCGATTCGCGCACGGTCTGCCAATCGTACGGGTAAAGAGAGCGCAGATCGATGACTTCGACAGCAAACCCTTCGGCCAACAATTCGTCAGCCGCTCGATTACAAAAGTGAACCGTGCGGCCGTAACTTACTAGTGTTGCACTCGCGTGTTTTGAACCGGCGTCCGAACCTAAATCAACGGCTCGCGTGATTTTTGCTTTGCCAATCGGCACACGAAAACTCTCGTCAAGCTTTGGCCAGCGCGGGCGCCACTTCGCGCGATCTCCAATCGGCGCATCAATCATCGCTTTGAGTTCGCGTTCATCTGCAGGCTCGCCCGGCAACAGCTCTTCTCCGCGTACGCGCAGCAACGCTTTCGGTTTTAAAAATAAAACAGGATTCGGATCTTCAATCGCCGAAAGCATCAATCCGAATGCGTCAATCGGCGTCGATGGCATAACGATCTTCCAGCCCGTCAGTCGCGTGGCCCATGCATCAAAACTGTGGGAGTGATAAATTGATCCGTGAATACCAGCCCCCGTCGGTGTCATCACCACCATCGGCAAATTATAATTGCCGTTACTTACCCAGTGCGTATTACCGGCGATTTTAAGAAGATCGATGGTGTTAAAAATATAATCGCAAAATTGGACTTCTGCGACGCACACGTCACCGGCGAGCGCAATGCCAATCGCGCAACCGATAATTCCGCGCTCATCCAATGGGGCGTTCCAAGTGGTTTTCAAACCTTGAGTCGCGGTAAATACGCCCCCAAGCGGTGCGCCCACGTCTTGGCCGAAAATATCTTTTACTCCAAGATGTTCTTCACCAATATGTAGTGCCATGCGAATGGCCTGCGCCATATTAGCCATCAAGTCTCCTACGCAGGTTCATCTAGAACTTTCTCCAATCTGCGTTTTCGTTATTCGCGTAGACATGCTTCCAAATGTCGCTCGCCTCCGGCGCGGGTTCATGGCGAACGGATTCTTGAGCTTCTCGCGCCTCGCTCTCATAGCGTGCAAAAAGCGATTCAACGTCACCGTCTCGAATAACGCCGCTTTTCTTCAAATATTCAGAAAAACTTTTAATGCAATCAAATTCATCAATCCGATTCGCTCCTGAGGCTGAAGAATGGCCGTACAATCGCGATAACCGGGCTTCAATAAAATAAGGTTTTCGATTTTTTCTGATATAGGCGAATGCTTCTTGCAGTCGAAAATAACACTCAACAGGATCGTTGCCGTTAATCACTGCCGACTCAATGTTAAACGCACGTGCCCGGTCCGCAATTGAAGTTTCACCGTGTTGCCCTTCATAGGCCGTGGATATTCCCCAAAAATTATTTTGCACGGTAATCAAGATCGGAAGTTCATGACCCTTTCGCGATGACCAAACGAGACACGAAGCAAAATCACCTTCAGCCGTACCCGCATCACCGCCAGTGACGATCGTAATTCCCTTGGAGCGTTCACGGTGCTGCGCCCATGCCGTGCCAATCGCCTGAGAATACTGCACTTCAATCGGCGATGAAACTGGGACGACATTCCACTCCGGGTAACAAAAATGGTTTGAAAAATTACGGCCGCCAGTTGACGTGTCGGTTGCCCGATTCATCATTATGCGAATCGAGTCAATGATCGGCATCCCCATCGCCACTAAAGTCGGCGAACCACGATAATGTAAATGCAAATAATCGTGATCGTGACCGCGACCTTTGTTCACAAGTAATCCGAGAGGCACGCCAAAGGCTTCTTCACCGGGGCCACCGATCCAAAAGTAAGCTTCTCCCGCTTTATAAATTTTGATGAGGCGCTCTTCGAGAACACGTGACTTCACCATTAGATCGAGCATTTTTAGCAGAAGATCTTTTGGCAATGGTAATGCGCTCGCGGATTTTTTCACTGCCGCACGCGATGTTCCCGTGCGGTTTTGCAATTTCTTTTTTGAACCAGACATTAGGGCAGATCCCTTAGAGCTCTAATTGGCCCGAGTTTTAGAGTGGGTACTCTTTGCCATTGCTTCTTTTTTCGTTTTCAAAGCTTTTGCGTGCATAACGGGCGTGCCGTATCCGTCAAGTACAGACATTTCCGCCGCGATATTTAGCGCCTCTCTTATGTCAGGACGTTTGAGGTAATATTTTCGTCTCAATATTTGATCTTGAGCGTAGGTTTTACCCTCTTCTTTTTTCTCCTGTTTGTCGACGGTGACTTGAGCTTTTAAGAACTGGCTCACAACAATTTCGCCGTTCTTTTCTTTTTTCTCTTTAGCAATTTCGCGGCGAATTTTCGCAAATGCTTTGCTGTGATCGACGCGAATTTCGCTGTCACGTCGCAGACGCGCGATGAGCCGCTTCGTCACGCGCTTCCAATGCCCTGGTTGCCCCGGTGGAACATAGGCCTCGGCCGATAGAAATGGCGCGACCCTGTTACGAGGTAATGAATACGTCAGGTCTTTTTCAGCGATGTGTTCGTACGGTAAAACGCTTGGCAAAACAATTTGCGACGGAACACCGTAATGTTGCGTCGACTCACCGCCTGGAATAAAAAACATACCGATTGTCGTTTTTATCGCGCCCAATCCTGGGAGCGGCTCGACCGCCTGCACTGTTCCTTTACCGAACGTGTGACCGGTACCGACAATTACGGCACGATCGTAGTCTTTAAGAGTACCTGAAACAATTTCCGCAGCCGACGCGGTGTAAGGGCTTGTGAGAATCACCAAAGGTCCGGCGTAATTTACGAGCGGATCCGTGTCGGCAAGAACAATATCCGTGCTCGAATCGCGGCTTGACTGCTTAACGACATTACCTTCGCGAAAAAATTCGCCGGCAATTTCAACTGCGTCTTCGAGCGAGCCCCCGCCATCTTGGGATAGATCGAGGAGCATTCCGTCGACGTGATGTTGGTTAGCTTGGTATAAAAGTTTTCGCATGTCCGACGCCGCTGAACGTCCACCTGGTCGGCCGTCCGAATAAAAACTAGGCAAATTAATAAGAGCAATCTTCACTTTTTTGCCGTGCC
>JAJYHS010000080.1 GCA_021784635.1 bacterium | reverse complement strand
CATATTGAGATCGGATAAAATCAACGTAACCGGATTGGGAGTCTTCGAATAAGACACGAGTTTACTAAAAGCGTCGTTGGCATCGGGAGCCGTCTCCATCTTCGAAAAACCCAAGCGCTTTAAATTGTCGCAAACGATATTTCGAATATTAATGGAGTCATCAACAACAAGAATGTGTGATTCTTTAGGAAACACTTCGACCTCCCACAATCAACCATCTACTTTACGCAGCAGTTGATTGCCTTGCAACCTGTTGTAACTCGGGTATTTCGATAATTGTTGAAGTGCCTTTGCCGATCTGGGACGAGATCCTGGCGCGACCGCCGAGTGCCTCTGCTTCAACCGCTATGACGTTCATGCCAACGCCACGTCCGGAATATTCACCGACTTCAGTTCGAGTGCTAAACCCCGCTTGAAATACTCGAGGAATCACGTCCGCGGGGATGCCTCGCCCATCGTCGATAATCTGAATACGCAACCAATTCTTTTTTGTCCCGCCCATTTTCTCTTGAAACGGCTCGACTCGAATTTCAATATGCCCTTCGGGCGACTTGCCGGCGGCGATTCTGTCTTCGCTAGATTCAATACCGTGATCTAGACAATTTCTAAACACGTGAATGAACGACGAAAAAAGATTCTTGTAAGGCTCAGCAAAAATCCGCTGATCTCCGCCTGTGATTTTAAGTGGCGCAACACTTTTGTTCAATTTTTTTGCCAGCACCTCAACCGAATCACTATAATGCTCCAAAAGCCTTGATATCGTTTCTTTTTCTAGTTTCTCTACGACAAGTTCAAAAATCTGCGGAGATGTTCCCGCTTTTTTAAGTTGCGCAAGAAGATCGTTGATGTCGTCTTGCGAAAGCTCCACCCGCGAGCCGCCTTCAAACACTCCGAGACTCGAAAATAAATTGTGATTAACGCTCAAAAACTCTTCATATTGCTTTTTTAAAGCTTCAACGGACCTGTTAAATTCCAATATTGTCGAACTGGCGCTTAATACTTCCTGACATTTGCGCGCGCCCGCCCACAATTCCTGAATCGAGTAAATTGCGGATTCACCTTCTAAAGTATGCAATGCCCGGTAAAGCCACGCTCTTTCGTCGCTGTCAAAGCTTGCTGCTTGTCGTTTAAGTGCGCGCGCCGACCGCTCATACACGTCGTCGATTGTTTGCCGGGCGCTTACAAGAAACTGTGAAAAAGGGCGCCGTGCCGTTACAAGTTTGACCACCATGCGCGCGAATTTTTTCTCCCGTTCAAGTGCTTGGTTGGCGAGAAATTCTGAAGTTCGATCAGTTGCGACGACAACAACATTTCGAATAGCGCCGCCGTCATCATGGCCAGAACTTGCCGTATCGCGAATCGGAAAATATTCAAGCTCAATGTGCCGTCCGGCCGAGTGATGAAATAGCGACGGCCCAAGCTCGCGGAGAGAATCAAACGGTAGCGCTTCTGAAAATATCGACTTCATCCAAAGCTTGAACGTGGAGGCTTCCTTTTCGTCAAGCCTTAGAACATCCCACACCTTTTTTCGGGCCGGTTCGGCTTCTAGAATTTCAACGCATGCACGCGTATAAAAGTCCGCACAATCCCCAGTTTCGTCAAAAGCAAAAAAACCTTGGCCGAGGCTGTTCATAATTGCGTTTAACATGACGTTGGCGCGCTTTACTTCACCGGTGCGCTCTTCGACCATTTGCTCGAGGTTTTTAGAATATTCTTCGAGCTTTTTTTGCGCGACTTGCAACTGCCCGATATAAACTTCTTTTTCTTCAAGTTGCTTATGATATTTCGCGTGGAGCACTTCTTCGATCGTCACGTCGCGAACAATAATCACCCACCGGCTTTCGCCCGAAGGTTCACTGAACGGTTGAATCGCAAGTTGCACTTTGCCGGATTTTTCATCGTTTTTTAGGTTAAACTCAATTTCTTGATAGGGCGCGGGCTCAGTTTCACCTGTAGTGCCGCCCATAACGAATAGGTTCTTGTTTGAAAATTCAATGACGTCAAAAATCGCCTTGCCGCGAACAAGACGGCGCACCGACGATTCGCAGAGTTTCGCTGCGGCCTCGTTACAATAAACGATCTCGCGATCGCGACCGATCACAAAGACCGAATCAATTAATCCGTCAAAAAAAGTATATTCCATCACTTTTGCAAAAATTTAAAATATTTCGTCTCGATTACGTCCATCTCCATAACCTCTCCCGAATCGTCTTTCACTTCCGCAGGGGCATGAACTTCGGGGCCGTTAAACTCTTTGCCCTCCGTGAACAAAATCATTTTTTCAGCGCCCGATGCGTCCGAATAATAGGGAACAAAAAAAGATTCGACCTTAGCGTTACTGGGCAAAAAGCCCGCAACCATATTAATTTGGTCCACAATGACCTTTGGGCATTTCTTGTAAACTATCTTCGCTGTTTCAGGCGCGGTTCGCACCCATTTAATCCACTCGCGAATGCCGCAGGAATTGATCGCGCTGACACCTTCAAGCTCAAGCGTGATTTTTCCTGCCCCGGCAAGACCTAAATCGTTAAACGTTGCATCTTCGTCAATGTGGCCGGCGAGCCGTATGACGAGTTCGTCTCCTGCTTGATTTTTTTCAGCTGTGAATTGGCCCATGTTAACCTCTTTTTGTTCATTTATAAGTTGAAAAATGTAAGTTCTTAACGATTTTCTGCCGCCCCCGACTGCTCATTCGAATGGGAACGGTACAACAGACGATAGTGTGTGTTTCGATTTTCACCTCCGCAAAATAACTCGCTGAAGAATTAAAAATCATATACGAGCCGATGCCGGCTCCGCCCGCTCCGGAAAAATTAATATTATCGCCGACCGAGGTATCATAGCAATTCTTGATGCGTGCGAATAATTTGTTTACGTTTAGCGTCCCGTAGAGATCCTTGCAGCCGATCGCAATCCGGTCTTTGTCTGCGCCGATAAAAATTCGCGCCGATTTGCCACTGGGCATATGGACTTCATTTTGCCGGTGACGCGGTCCTGAATTTGTATTTTGCAGGTCGACAAATGGCGCATTGTACACCGCGTTTGTGATCATTTCGTCGACGATCACGATGATATCGGCAATGAGCGACCCGGCAATCGAGAGCCCGTTAAGCGCGGACTCCGCATTTATCAATATCTGTGGTTTTTCAATTGAAGAGGTGAACGTTTGCTCAAAAATTTTGAGCTCCGTTTCGCTCTTTTCATCGCACCTGTCGGGCGCCAATATGGCAGAAAGCGGGGCGCGCGAAAAGGCGTCTTTGTCTTTTGCAAAAAGAGCCGCCGTATTGAGGTCGTTTGCAAAGTAAGGATTTTTTGTTTGGACCACATGTGCGGAATCATAATTGAGCGCCAGGCGAAAAACCTCAGACGGGATTTCCGACTCGACGACGCAGATGCGTTGCCAGTTCACGCTGCCGCGCAGCGGTTCTAGAATTAAATTGCCGTAAAGAGTTTCCATATCGATTAATTTTGGAGCGCCCATAAGTTCATGCGACTTATCGGCATTTAATAGGTTGGCCTACAGCCGCCCCGTGAGTAAAACATCGTCACCCAAGGGTAGCCACGCTGGCCTTTCGACGATAATGCGATCAGAAAATTTAGGAATGTCCAGCCCCTCCGTAAAGGGTTTCCCTGACTTTGCCCCCAAGAGTTGCGGCGCAACGAACTGGTAAAGACGATGGACATGCCCTTCAACAATTAGGTTTGAGACAAGACGCGCGCCGCCTTCAACAAAAATGGATGAAAGTCCTGTATCAAAAGCTTTTTCAAAGAGCGCGCTCAATTTAATAAGCCCATTTTTTTCCGGCAAGGGCCAAATCTGAACCTTATTTAATATCTCGGACTTACGTTCAAAACGACGCAAATTTTTACTCGACTCGCCAACGGCCACAATCACTCGCCCCGGCTCATGACAGTTCAACAATTCAGAATCGGCAATTTGGTCCAGCAAATCTCCTTTTGAGTTCACAATAATTGCGTAATTTGACTTACCCGAAAATCGTGAATGGCGCACATTGAGTTTGGGATTGTCTTGGCGGAATGTCCCCGCGCCAATCATGACCGCGTCGTGGATACCCCGCAAATACTGAGCATGCTCTCGCGAATTATCGCCGGTAAGCCATTTGCTTTCACCCGAAACATGCGCAATCTGACCATCCAAAGTGGTTGCAATTTTGACCGAAACAAACGATTTTTTTTCACGATGATTGAGCAAAAAAACTTCGGCGAGGTCTTCCAGTTCGCCAATCAACTCTGTCGCCGCATCACCAACCAACTCGCCCACCGGCTGAACTGATATTTTCGCTTGCTTTAAAATTTCAAGCCCTTGACCCGATACCAAAAGATTCGGATCTTTTAGACCGTATACGACTTTCGCGACCGGCAGTTTTGCAAGAGCAACGGCGCAGGGCGGGGTTTTACCAAAATGGGCGCACGGTTCGAGTGTCACATAAACAGTCGCCCCATCAAGAGCCTTTTCGTTTTGAATCTGCTTAAGCGCATCGATTTCGGCGTGATCGCTACCAAATTTTCGATGATAGCCTTTGGCCAAAAAATTCCCATCACGATCGAGAATCACGCAGCCAACCGGTGGATTGGGGCTTACAAAACCAAATCCCTTTCGCGCTTCGGCGATTGCGAGTTTCATTGCCCCAAGCGGCGTGAGCATTGTTACGGCTCCTTCACTCTAGAGTGCAAATTAACCCATCCACGATTGCCAATAATTCGTCATCTCGATGTTAGATAAAACCGGTTCACGATTGAGGCGCAGTCGCGAATCCACCATAACGGCATATTCGTTAGTTTCGGTTTTATTTGAAATCCCGCGCACCGCTTTTGGATGCGGCCCATGCGGAAAGCCCGAAGGATGAAGCGAAAGCATCCCGGCATGAAGATTGTCGCGGCTAAAAAAATTGCCGTCGTGATAAAAGATGATTTCGTCGTAGTCTATGTTTTGGTGATAAAACGGAACTTTTAAAGCATCCGCGTCCCGCTCAAGAGGCCGCGGCAAAAAAGTGCAAACCACAAAGTCACGCGCGACAAGGGTCGAGTGCGCCGATGGCGGCAAATGGGCACGATGAGACATGAGTGGCATCATGTCATCCATGTGGAGCGTAAACGGAAAAAGATCGCCCTTCCAACCAACGACATCGTAAATGGTTTCGTCGTAAAAAAAGCGTGTCGTTTTCTCTTCATGCTTAACTTCGATTTCGCAAACCGGCTGCCCGAGTTCATCAAGACGCGCGTGCAACTGATCGAGATCCGGTTTGCCGAGGGCGTTAATGTCGTAAACGGCGTGACGCCCGACTATTCCGCGCGCCGGTTCTTCAAAATGACTGTTGAGGTTTTCGACAGCAAAAAATACGCTCGGAGATTTGGCGACAATTGTGTGCGCAATGCACTTTGGAATATTAATGTAGTGACCCGCTCGATAGGTAAGAAGCCCATATTCAGTAAAAACTTCACCGGCACCACGGTGGCAAAAATAAAGAAGATCACCGTCAGACGACCGAAATGCTTTAGATCG
>JAJYHS010000271.1 GCA_021784635.1 bacterium | reverse complement strand
GATTTGCAGAAACGAATTAAAATTGAATCTGTTTATCTGATCGGCAACCACGGCATTGAAGGTTTGAGTTCAGGTTCTCTAAGCGGCGCAAAAAAAGCGACAAACAGTTGGATGAAACACATAAAAATGGCAGATCGTAGAGGCGATCTTGGTGATAATATCGACGTCGAAGATAAGACCTATTCGATATCTATTCATTACCGAAGATCGCGCAATAAAAACCAATCGCGAAAAAGAATCATGAACCTCGTTTCGGCATTGCAGCCCACTCCGCGGGTGATTTTGGGTAAAGCTGTTGTAAATTTGCTACCCGAAGGGGCGTCACAGAAAGGCACAGCACTTTGTGCCCTTTTAAAAAAATTGAAATTGAGTCATGCGGTTTACTTGGGCGACGACGATACGGATGAAGACGTATTTAAATTGTCACTCTCGCATATTGTTACCGTTCGCGTGGGATACAAAAAATCATCGCGCGCGCGGTTTTACATTAGCCGGCAACAAGATATAAATCGGGTTTTGCGCGAATTCATTAGCCGCGCGATGACAAATTCCCCGCTTTGACATAGCTTTTAAACAAGGAGGCGCATGTACCCTTACGGCCTTATCGGCAATTGCCAAATATCCGCGCTTGTTTCAAAAGCGGGTTCGATCGATTGGTTATGCTTACCACGACCCGACAGTGACCCCGTGTTTGGTTACTTACTTGACCCGGATGGCGGTCATTTTTCAATCAATGCCGCCGGCAAGGGCGATGCTTCGAGCCGTCAGTATTACATTGAAAATACGAATATTCTCACGACCGACATTTCTACTTCTGAAACCGACTCATTTCGAATTACCGATTTTTGCCCTCGATTCGTACAACATGGCCGCATGTTTCGCCCGATGATGGTCTGCCGAATTGTTGAACCGTTAACAGGCTCCCCGAATATCAAAGTCACTTGTAAACCCGTCGCCGGTTGGAGCAAAGAACCCGTACGCCCCGTGCGCGGCAACAGTCATTTACGTTTCGAATTCAGTAACGACAGTCTGAGCCTCGCAACAAATATGCCGCTTACTTACCTTTCTGAAGAAACCGCCTTTCCGTTGAAAGAAAAACTTTATTTCGTTCTCTCGTGGAGCGCCGCCATCGAAGAAGATTTGCAACAAATGACCGAGCGATTTCTCGCTCAGACAGAAGATTACTGGCGGACGTGGGTAAAACACTGTTCGATTCCGAGTCTTTTTCAAAAAGAAACAATTCGCTCCGCGCTTGTGCTCAAACTTCACTGTTACGAAGATACGGGAGCCATTCTTGCCGCTCTCACCACAAGTTTGCCCGAAGAAGTCGGTGCGCAACGAAATTGGGATTACCGGTATTGTTGGCTGCGCGATGCTTATTTTGTTTTGTCGGCTTTTCACAATTTGGGCCACTTCGAAGAAATGGATGGCTATCTCAAATTTCTGCTTGGGATTGCCCAAAAACATAAAGAGTCGCATGAACGATTGGCACCGGTGTATTCGTTGAGTCAAGATTTGCCGGTCCCTGAAACAATTCGCTCATTGTGGCGCGGTTACAACGGCCAATCGCCCGTGCGCACCAACAACCAAGCCGCTGAGCATATTCAAAACGATGTTTACGGTGAACTTGCTCTCACTCTTGCGCCAATATACCTCGACGACCGCTTTGTTCACTTACGCGATAAAGTTCACGAAGACATGCTGTCGAACCTGGCACGACTTTGCGAGCGGTCAATTTCGACTCCCGACGCAGGCCTTTGGGAAGTCCGTAACGGCTGGCAAGAACATAGCTTTACTAATCTCATGTCTTGGGCGGGGCTCGAACGCACGGTTCGAATTCAAAATCGCGAATATCTTAAAAACCTTTCGCTCGATACAATTAAGGCTCGCGATCGCGCATTTGCCGCCATTCAGAAAGCGACGAATAGCGGGTCGATTCGAAACGGCCCCAATGACACCAGCTTTGACGCGGCTCTGGCTCTTGCTTCCGTTCTACGGCTACCAGAAGAAAAACTTTGCCGAGAAACCATTCGTGATATTCAAAAAAATCTAGCCCTAAGCGCCGAGCGCCCAAACTCATCCTTTTTTTACCGCTATGTAAGAAATGATGATTTTGGCAAACCGGCATCGGCATTTGTCATTTGTTCGTTTTGGGTTGCACAGGGTCTCGCGCGATTGGGGTGCCGCGAAGAAGCTCAACGATTTCTTGAAGACGCTGCGGGCGCCGCGAATCATGTCGGATTGTTTTCCGAACACTTTTTACCCGCGACGCGAACGCAGCTCGGGAACTTCCCGCAAGCTTATTCTCACGTGGGGTTGATCAATTCAGCGTTTGCCGTCAGCCCGCCGTGGAGCGAAGTGCTGTGAACGACAAATTGGCCATTCACCTGCTCCCCGCTTTTCAAGACAACTATCTCTTTGTGGCTGAATGCGACGGCAGCGCGATGGTCGTCGATCCGGGGGATCCCGAACCGATAATTGATTTTTTGGCGCAAACGCGTCTTCATCTGAAACTCATTCTTGTTACGCATCACCATGACGATCATGCGGGAGGGGTCAATGTTTTGCGCACACGCTTTTCACAAGCGCAAGTCATGGGACCATCGAGCCTATCGCAATATGAAATTCATTGCGATCGTACGCTACAAAAAGGCGACAGGTTTCAATTTGGCGATCGCGATTGGCAGACAATTGCGGTGCCCGGTCACACACTCGATCATTTGGCTTATTATTCCGCGCCCGTTCTATTTTGCGGCGATTCTTTATTTTCACTCGGCTGTGGCCGGGTATTTGAAGGCACGTTTGCGCAGAGTTTTGAGTCTTTGCAACAGTTCAAATCCCTCCCGCATGAGACGCAAGTTTATTGCGCTCATGAATACACGCTTCGCAATCTTGATTTCACGATTTCGTATTTGCAACAACAAAACAGTGAACGCGCGATTGATGGCGGTATTGAGCTGTATTTACGTCTGCGCGAAGAACTCGCGCAAAAGCGCGCGCGGGGCGAGCCGACGGTACCGACCACAATCGGTTTTGAGCTCAAACATAATTTATTTTTAAGTGCGCGCGATGTCGAAGAATTCACCGCCATTCGTTCGGCGCGAAATAAATTTTAGCGCAACGATCGCAGAGCTACCGCAACCACAACCGTGTCTCAAGCTGAAACAAACCCATCTCAAAATCGATCATTTTGAAATACCGCTATCAACGGTCTCAAACCGAGCGTCTTAATTTGGGAGAAGTCGCGACGTAAGTTAGCGGTCCTTCGACGAGCTTTTTGAAACGCCACACAGTTTTAACAATTACATGTAAAATTATGAGTGGGGGGTTCCGAATATGTCAGGCATGGATGCCAGATTTAGATTTTTTGTCATAACGATTTTTGCGGTCATCTTTACCGCATTTTTCGCTGCGAGCTCGGCGCAAGCAACGGTCGGCCAAGGCGCTTCAAGCGTGCAATCGGATATGGCGCAACTCAAAGGCACAAACTACAAAGTAACAACTAATTCAGTTTATACGACTTATTCGTTTTTTGCTCGCGGCGATACCATTAAAGAGTACGCCAATAGTAACGGCGTTATTTTCGCCATGAGTTGGCGAGGCGCCACCCAACCGCCCATTAAAGGTATTCTAGGTAAGTACTTTAATGGCTATGCAGCACAATTTGCCGCTCGCGTTCGTTTACACATTCGTCGCCCGATCATGATTAAAACGCCGGCCATTCGCGTTTTTCGCGGCGGACATATGCGAGGCTGGGTTGGCTCGGCGTTTGTGCAATCGCTTGCGCCTGCCGGTATCACAATGGGGGACCTGCGATGACCACGAGCCGGTCTGCCGCTTTTTTGCGGCACCAACTTTTGGCTGCTGCCGCTTTGGTTGCTTCGATCGCGCTTACGGGTTGCGGCTCACTCTCAAAGAGCAGCGGCAAATCGTACACAGCGGGGGCGGCCGAGCAACTTTCTCAGAACATCAATTATCTTAAAGTCTCGTCCTCCGATACGAATGCGATGTCGGTAGACGTTGGGGTTTGCGGCGGAACACTCAACATCCCGTGCGCGACCGTAACTATTTGTCAACCAGGTTGGACAAATGCAAGCACGCAGTGCCAAACTATAAACAATATTCTTCTTGATACCGGCAGCTATGGCCTTAGAGTGTTTTCGTCGCTTGTAACGAATTTTACCTTCACGCCAGAGAAATCTGGTGGCAACGATGTAGCTGAATGTGCCTCGTATCTCGACGGCTCGGCAGATTGGGGCCAGGTCGCATCCGCCGATGTCTATTTAGGTAGCAACACGGGCGCTATGGAAGCCGCGAATGTGCCGATCGAACTAATCAACGCTGGTTGGCCATCCACTAGTGTCGCTACGAACACCTGTGCAGACGAAGGCAATAGTGCCATCGGCTATCCATACACACTCGACGCTACGCCGGCATCTACGGGATTTAATGGCGTGTTGGGCGTGGGCCTGTTCAATCAGGACTGCGGCTCTACTTGCTCTGGATCATCGAATAACAGTATGTATTTTACGTGCTCGGGCTCGTCTTGTTCAGGATATGCTGCGCCGTCTGGCAGCCAAGTTTCTAACCCAATTGCCTCATTGGACTACCTCAATGGAGGTACGGTAACCGGCTACAACAATGGCGTTGCGCTTGAGTTGCCCGGCGTCCCTACTGGCGGAGCTGTAAGCGCCCCTGGATATCTCATATTCGGAATAAACAGCTCCGGTAACGGCTCAGGCTCTATCGCCGACAATACTCCTGGCTCCCGCGTAATGGTCTATACCACAGACTCGAACGGTTACATGGACACTTATTTTAATGGCTCGATAATGAGTTCATTCGTCGACAGCGGGTCGAACGGACTCTACTTTCCTGGACCGTCCTCACTGACGGTCTGCTCGTCTCTGTCGCCGTTTTTTTGCCCGAACAGTTTAACGTCGTACACCGCAACCGATTACCCGTACACGACTGGCAATTACACAGGCGGCACAGACACCGGTGGCACCGACGATAACAGCAGCGGCACGTGCACCGGCGGCACGTACTCTGGCGGCGCGTACTCTGGCGGCACGTGCACCGGCGGATCGTATTCGGCCGGTACAGACACCGGTGGCACTTACTCGGGCAGCATCCCATGCGCGCTCGGGTATGCAGACGGTACTGATTCTGGCGGTACGTACTACAATAGCGGTGGCACGTGCACCGGCGGCACCTATGCGGCTGGCGCCTATACGGGCGGCACCTGCACTGGAGGTTCTTATGCGGGCGGGACAGATTCCGCTGGTTACTGTGTCGGCGCCAATGAGACGTTTTCAATTGATAATGCATCCGACGAATTCGACTCAAGCAATCCAAATATAGTTTTCAACAATCTTGGCGGCGATTTGCCTGGCCAATTCGACTGGGGATTGCCGTTTTTCTTAGGTCGGACCATTTTTATTGGAATTAATGGCACGAGTGCCACAATCAACGGCACGAACTATACTGGCCCTTACTTTGCCTTCTAAAGTCCTAGCTCGCCCTGCGAACAGCCCCGACCAGCGCCTAGTGAAAAATCGGTCATT
>JAJYHS010000167.1 GCA_021784635.1 bacterium | reverse complement strand
ATGAGGGCTGTTTGGGAATTGGTTGCGGGAGGAGGATTTGAACCTCCGACCTTCGGGTTATGAGCCCGACGAGCTACCAGGCTGCTCCACCCCGCGATAATACGCTTAAAAAGACTGAATCGATCACACCGGTAAGGATTGCCACTTTAGAAGCCGAATGATTTTGAGTCAACCGAAACATTGGGTTGATTTCTAAGGTTGAACGATATGGAGCAAAACTAAACCAATCAGAAACGACACGGCAAACATGGCAAGCGACCATACATGAAACTCGACCCAAAGGCGCTTTATTCGCGCAAGCCGAAGCGCAATCAAGTTGGCAAGCGAGCCGATTGCTAAACCAAATCCACCAACGGCCACCCCCCAGGCCAATTCGCGCCACGGTGGATGAAACGACTGCAGCAAAATAGTCGCCGGTACATTCGACAACACCTGCGAAAACAGCAGCCCCGATTTAAATGCCCCGTACTTCCAATGTAGGGCCTGCAAAGCCAAGCTCTGCACCAGCGGGAGTGCCGCTATAGACTTAAAATCGATGAACATAAACACAAAAACCGCGAGCAAGGCCCAATCTAATCGCCGAAACGCCTTTCGCCCGACGAATAAAAAGACCAGCAAAACAACAAGAAGCGCCGTTCGAATAAACCCGTTATCAACCGCCGTCAGAAAAACCGGGTAAAGCAGAATCGACGCCGTGAAAAGCCTTGAATCAAGCGTATTAGCTATTTGAACATTGTTTAAAACGAGCGGAAGCGGTCGAAAAGCGAAAAAAACGCCAAATAATAGGACTAAAAAAAGCGACCCGGCGAACGGTAACATCGTTTCGGCGAATTGAACAAAACTCACGTGTGACGTCTGCCACAAGAATATATTTTGCGGGTTGCCAACCGCCGTTAGAGACGATCCGACGTTGACGGCGAGAGCGACAAAAATGATGAGTCGCCCTGTCGGGTAGCCTTTCAATGAACGCCCTACTTCAAGCGCTAATGGAATAACAATAAACAGTGAAATATCGTTCGTAATTACTGTCGCCATCGCCGCGGCACTCACAACGAAAAAAGCCGCGACTCGCCGCTCGGTCGGTAAACGCTTTAAAAGTTGATGGCCGAACCTGTGCAAATAACCGCTTTGTTCTAGGCCACAACTTAAAAGCAAAAGTCCGAATAGCGTACCCACCGTGCGCCACTCCACGACGTGGATGGCACGTTCAGGCAACAGACGTCCCGAAAACACAAACCCGAGGGCCAGTAACACGAGTACGGTTAAAAATTTCTCATGAAAAAGATGATCCAAAGTTTTCTGCACAGAAAGTAAAGCATCAACCAGACCATTTTTCTGTCAAGTGGTTTGGCGCCAAGTTAAAAGAATCTCGAAATAAATAGGCCGGTTTTGTGCCAAAACCGCAAAGTACAACCATAAAACCTGGACCTAAAGCCGCCGCATGATATTTGTAGAAATTGCCTTGCCGTTTTAATAAATCTTAATTCCGGTTTAACAAATAAAAATTATTTCATTGCTACAACACAACACCATGAACTCAAATAACAGGCCTTTACGGCGACCTCTTGCGGCCATGATCTATTGGGTCATTTTGGTCGCGTCGTTTGTCGCAACAAATCGAGCGGTCGCCGATTCGGCCAAATCTCAACAGCAGGTTTCAAGTGTTTGCCAGTTCATTTTGGAGCCGCCCGATTCCCCCGCCCATCTTGCCGTAATAAAGCGAGTCACTGAAACTATCAAACACCTTCAATTTCGCTATATCGACGGCCGTGAGGGTTTTACCCTGACCCATCCAACATCTGATTCTCAAAATGACGCTCGGCCGATGCGAACCGTACAAGTGCGCTCTATGCCGAACGATTTCGGCACCGCTGTACAAAAAGAAATTTGGAAGTCTCACGGGCGCAGATTTGAATTATTAAACGTGGGCTTAAAAAACCTCGAACCTTATTCAATTCGGGTAAACCGTTATGTGCTTGGCCACTTGATTGCTCATCCTGACGACAATTTGACGGTCCTATTCGACTCGAAACGCATGCGATTAGCCGACTATATCTTGTCTTACCGTTGGCCGACACATGAGGCCGTCATGCGGTCTTATCATGAAGCGAAACCCTACCTGAACGAAAATGATTTTCGCATTCTCAAAGATTTGAACGAGGCCTCTACAAATAACGATGTGATCACACTTCTTGATCACGACCCAACAACCGAAAATTCAAGCATATCGAACCGGGTGCTACTAACCATTCAAATTTCGTATTTCGGCACGCGCTCGTTTTTTAGGCCATCGGTTGATGATCTACTGAAAAATGAGACTCCGAATTCACATGAGAACGACCTGCTCCCGTTTGAATATCGAATCCCAGTCGAACTTCGCGCGAAGTTTCGCGAAGCGTTTTATTCAAAATTTCCGGCGCGTCACACGTGCGAAATGTTGCGTTACGCGTCTTTCGATTCGACCCTGCCGCAGGACGTGCGCGATCGATTTCTACTCTATGCATTTCAAAAAGTTGTCGATCGAAAGGTTAAATATATTGTCGCGGGAGCCGACCCGGCCACGGCGCGATTGTACCGGCGCTATGGATTTCAAATTTTTTCTAAATTGCCGACCTCACAAAATAAAGAACCGGAATACATTATCTACCTTTCGGTTAACAGCCCTCAATTTTTGAAAATGATGAATCGCTTGCGGCAAAACGCCCAACACGTAGACGCCACCACAAAAGGAATCGACCGTGGAATGCGAGATATCTGAACTGGAACAACTTCGGCGCGAAAACCAATATATTCAGCGAGTCGCAACCATCCTGGTGCGGCATAACTCCGGCGACTCTATAAACACGACGATCGTAAGCGAATGTGCGGCCGCCTTCGATGCCGATGCCGTTTGTCTTTTTCTTTCACGCCCCGACGACCAATATGAAATGGTTGCTGAGATGGGCTGTACGCAACATTTTAAAGAAAAATGCCATCGCATTCCGAAACAATGGCTGCCGTTACTATTAAAAGATAATCCGCACGACAGTTTTTTCTTGGGCACAGCGGACGAATTTAAAAAAGAATCCGTCGTACCTACCGAACTTGTTGATTATTCGAGGCGTGAATCGGTTGCCTATGCACCTCTAGTCGTGAATCAAAATCCGATCGGCATTATCGGATTTTCTTACAATAAAGCGCCCGCGCGACCTGTCGACCCGAAATTCGTAACGACGCTCGCGAACCTTTTTGCTCAGGCTATTGAACGAGTCCGGCTTTTTGAACAAGAGCAACACGCGCGACAAGAGGCCGAAGACGCAAATCACGCCAAAACCAATTTCTTAGCCAATATCAGCCATGAGATTCGAACACCACTCACTGCCATAAAAGGGTTTGCCGACCTTATCGCCAGTTCTCCTGGTTTAACGTCCGAACAAAAACACTGGACCGATCGGATCATTAAAAATTCACGGCACTTGACGGCTCTTATCGGAGACATTCTCGATATTTCGAAAATTGAAGCGGACGCGGTTGAAGTTAATCGCTGCTTTTTCTCGCTCGCCGATTTAATCGATGACGTTCGATCGGCGACAATAGTAAAGGCGCAAGAGAAGAATCTCTATCTCAACCTGACAACATCTGAAAATGTTGCGATTTATTCGGACCCGGCCCACTTGCGACAAATTCTGATTAACTTAATCGGCAATGCTATCAAATTCACTCTTCAAGGCGGCGTTGATGTAGAATTTCACATTATACCTGCGCCACCTGGTATAATTTCGACAAGACAAAATGAACGTTATTTAAAGATTTGGGTTCGCGATACCGGCGTCGGCATACCTTTTGCCGATCAAGTACATCTTTTTGAGCCTTTTAAGCAAATCAAACGGCCCGGCTTTTTATTCGGCGGTACAGGACTCGGCCTTTATATTTCAAAGCAGCTCGCCGCCCAATTAGGCGGCGAATTGGATCTGATACAGAGCACTCCTCAAGGTACAACCTTTTGCCTTACTTTGAAATGCGACGTCGCCGAAGCTGATACTTCGGAGCAAAACGAGTCTCACACTCAACCTGGCCTTCAGGGTTTAAAAATACTTTTGGCTGAAGATGCGCCCGATAATCGCTATTTGCTCAACCATGTTTTAACCGAACAAGGCGCTGTCGTAGAAGTAGCTGAAAACGGGTTAGTTGCCGTCGAAAAGGCGCGTCGCCGACATTACGACGTGATTGTCATGGATATTCAAATGCCGGTTTTAGACGGCAACTCCGCGACCGAACAACTGCGCTCTAACGGCATTACCGCGCCGGTTATTGCCCTTACAGCTTGCGCTTTGGCTAGCGAACGTGAAAAATCATTTAAATGCGGCGTCAACGATTACCTAACAAAGCCCATTGATTTTCTCAAACTGATCCAGACTGTAAAACGATTCGCAATTTAGATTTATAGAATTATTGCCGATATGAGTTACGTGCATAGTTAAAGCGACGTTTTGTTATGAAGCATTAGAACGTAATCGGAGTCACTGTACCTGAGGCAATATGCGCACTGTGTTGATTGTTGATGACGACAAATTGCTTCGTGAAGCCATCGGCCACGATTTTCAAAGGCGCCAGTATACGGTTGTACTCGCCGACAGTGGTAATCAAGCCCTTCAAATTCTCGAGACCACAAAAGTAGATGTCGTTCTGTCAGATGTGCGTATGCCTAACGGCGACGGCATTCAATTGCTGAAGAAAATTCGCGAGCAAAATTGCGAATTCCCGGTCTTTCTTTTACTTACCGGCTTCGCGGAGCTTGCCATCGAAGACGCTTATCACGAGGGCGCAGCCGCAATGATCGCCAAACCGTTCAACCGGAAGACGCTTTATAACACCATCGATCTGGCTCTATTGCCAAAAAGACAGCGCTGGGACCATCCTACGACGATACAGCTACCAAACCTTAATTTGCGGCTTCACTATCAGAATTTTGCCGAAGCGATTGAAAGTCGTGCCGTGAGCCTGGGCCAAGGCGGCATGTTTGTCTCGATGTCCGAAGATTTGCCCGTTTCGATCGGTTCTGAAATCAATTTTACCGTCGCGTTTCAAAACTCGACGAAAGAGAATTTTTCGGGGCGCGGCATCTTGCGCTGGTTGCGCACGCAAAAAACGGCCAACTTGGCAAAAGGCTGCGGTGTCGAATTTGTTCATATTCAAGATGATTTTCGCGATCGGATCATTCGTTTAACCGAAGAACTTAACCCCAAATCATTTATACCAAAATACTAGCGCCATGTTCGGGTGTCCATTTTTATTCAAAGGAGCGTTTTCTTCATGAACAAATCCGAGTCAAACAAAAACGATGAACGGGAGTTTCTTCATCGCCTTTCAACGCCTATCAGTACGGCATTATTGCTGGTTGATTCGTTAAGAGATCGCCTTAAGTCGCGAGAAGATGCTCACGATGAACAAACGGAACTTGCAAAAATCTACGACGTTTTAGAAGAAACCGCGCAACTTTTGCACGATAGGCGCGAAGTACTAATCGCACGCGGAGCGCCCGGAACGCATTCTTAAAGATCAACTATTCAAGTCGATCGGCTGGCAGGCTCTTGCTCGGAGATGCGCCCAATTCACGCAGACGCTCCATCTT
>JAJYHS010000128.1 GCA_021784635.1 bacterium | reverse complement strand
TTGCTCGCTTATGAGAAAGCTGAAAAAGAAACGGACGCGCAGGCCAGCACCGAACTGTTGACTTTTGTAATCGTCGGCGGCGGACCAACCGGGGTGGAGCTCGCGGGCGCAATCGGTGAAATTGCGCGCTTTACCCTCGAGCGCGATTTTCGCAACGTTCACCCCAACCAAAGTCGCGTAATACTCGTTGAAGCGGGCGAGCGGATATTACCTTCGTTCTCATCCCGAATTTCAACGCACGCCGCAAGTAGTCTGGCAAAGCTCGGCGTTGAGGTGCGCACGCAATCGCGTGTCACTAATATTACCCCCTTGGGTGTCTTTCTGGGCGATGAATTCATTGCGACCCGTACAACGATTTGGGCTGCTGGGGTCCAACCCTCAAGCCTCAATCGTATGTTGAACGTTAATATGGACTCAAGCGGCCGAGTCATTGTAAACCCCGACCTGTCTCTACCTGAGCACCCATGCGTTTTTGTCATTGGTGATCAAGCGCATTTTGAAATAGCCCCACATACTGCTTTGCCGGGACTTGCGCCCGTAGCCATACAAGAAGGCCGGCATGCGGCAAAAAATATTTTGTTGCAGATAGCTGGTCTAAAAACTAAGCGCTTTGAATATTCGAGTAAAGGACAAATGGCCACAATTGGCCGCCGCTGCGCCGTTGTTCAAGCCGGGCCATTGCAATTCAACGGGTTTTTAGCGTGGCTAACATGGCTCACGGTTCATGTTTATTACCTCATCGGCTTTCGAAATCGCGTCATGGTAATGCTTGAATGGGCTTGGTCTTATCTGACGTTTCAGAAAGGGGCGCGACTGATCACAGCTGGTGACTGGCACTCTTACCCGCACAAGTAGCCAGACGTCCCGAAAGTTGCCAAATTCTGAGCTTATGCTACCCTTTTCTGAATTATGGGAATGACACACGCGGCGGCTTCACACGCAATTACATCTGGAATTCAATTTAATGCTCTCACAGCGATACTCGACGCAAGTTTTACCGTTAAACTTGTTATTTTGATTTTGATTGGGATGTCGGCGGTCTGTTGGGCCATTATTTTCACAAAAAAACGCCAAATAGACTTGCTTCGTGCCTCAAATAAACCTTTTTTAGATATGTTTTGGTCTTCGTCTTCGCTTGACGATATTTTTACGAAATCCGAAAAACATCCGGACAGCAGCATCGCCCGTATTTTTCGCTCAGGGTATATGGAGCTTCGAAAAATGGCGGAGTCCGGCCTTGCCAAGGGCGACAAGACCCGCGTCCCCGCGCTTTCAGGACTTGATAATTTAGAACGTTCTCTTCGCAAAGCGAGTGATCTCGAATCAGCCCGATTAACTTCGCGACTTAATTTCTTAGCCACATGCGGGAGTACCGGCCCGTTCATTGGACTTTTTGGAACGGTTTGGGGAATTATGGAAGCGTTTCACCGTATCGGCGCAACGAACATGGCAAGTCTTGCCATAGTCGCCCCAGGAGTTTCTGAGGCGCTCATTACGACGGCCATTGGCCTTGTGGTCGCGATACCAGCAACCATTGCGTTTAACCATTTTATGACAATCGTACAACACGAAGAAGTCGAGCTTAATAGCTTTTCATCTGATTTTTTAAATATCGCGAAACGAAACTTTTTTAAGGAGTAGGGCAATGGCGATGGGCCCTAATTCGAATTCGAAAAAACCGCGCGCCATGAGTGACATTAATATCACGCCGCTTGTGGATGTGATGCTGGTTTTACTTATTATTTTTATGGTTACCACGCCATTAATGCAACAGGGACTTCAAGTTGAATTGCCGCGCACAGCTCCCAGCGGTATCCGCGCAACCGATAAGCCGTTCATCATTGTTATTAACCGAAACGGCCAGCTTTCAGCCGATCGTGTCCCGCTGCAGCTTGCGGGCTTAAGCAAAAAACTGAAGGCCATTTTTAAAACACGCCGAAATAAACAACTTTACATTCAAGCCGATAAACGAACGGAGTATGGTTGGGTCGCATCGGTATTGGCTGAGGCGCGTAGCGCCGGAATTTTTGACATCAGCCTTGTCACCTTGCCAAAAGTCAAATGACGGCTCGCTCGATACTGACTTTTAATAAGAATGAAGACGATGCATTCCGGACTTTTTTAATTTTATCAATCGCCCTTCACTTTTTTTTGATTTCGGGAACACTTTTAAAACACTGGCTCATGCCAAGTAAAACAATTATTATTCCCGAAGCGATTCGTGTCGACATGGTCGCGCTCCCCGATAAAATTGAGCGCGCAAAACCAATTCCGCAAGTAAAGCCCCCGCCGCCGCCGGTGAAGGTGACGCAGCACAAACCTACAAAACCAAAGCCGAATTTTTTAGCGCAGCAACAACAAGCCTTTGCCCAACTTCAGGCCATGGAGGCCATCGAGAAGATGAAAAAAGAGCTTGCCGACCGAAAAACCAAACCCGTTCCGCCGAAAAAACAGGTATATAAAGGCAATATTATTTCTTCGGGGGATAGTTTTAACGGACTCGCTCGCCTCGAAGTAAATCAATACCTTTCGGCGCTCAAAAAAAAAATTCACCAAAATTGGTCTCTGCCTCAATGGTTAAGCGGTTCAAATCTCAAGGCCCAGGTCATCGTGACGCTTGACTCAAGCGGCGCGGTCACACGCAGTCAGATTTATGTTTCGTCTGGCAATTCGATGTTTGACAATTCGTGTTTGGCAGCCGTGCAACAGGCAAGCCCTTTTGCCCCGCCGCCGGCTCAAGTTGCCAATGCCATTTTGTTGATTAAGTTCCCATTTTAGGATGCAGGAGGCGTATGGTGAGAAAAATTAAAAATCCAATAACAGTGGCAATTCTGTTTTTCGGTGTTTGCGCAATTGTGCTTGCGGCGCCGATAGCCGTTGCTCAAAATAAATTCCTAATCGACGTGGGTAAGGCCCACGTCCGAAAAAGTTTGCTTGCGTTCCCCGCCCTGAAACGGTTGGGCTCAGCATTTACCGCGCAACAAGAACGTGAAGGCGATGAACTTTACGCCGTTATCGATAACGACCTCTTAACGACGGGGCTTTTTAGGCAAATTGAACCTAGCGCATTTTTAGAAAATCCGATGAAAACCGGGCTTCGCCCCTCGGGCGTTGAGAAAAATGGCTTTGATTTTAAAAAATGGTCGGCAATCGGGACTGAATTTCTCATTAAAGGCGGATATCAAGTCCTTCGCGGCCAGGTCATTCTGAATATTTACGCCTATTATGTGCCTAAAGGAAATTTGGTTTTGGGCCGCCGTTATACCGCAAGCCAATTTGCCTTACGCCGGCTCGCCCACACTTTTGCCAACGACTTTGTTAAAGCCGTTACCGGAAAGCCCTCGTTTTTTCTTCACCATCTCGTCGTTGCAATCGATCATGGCCCGAAAACTCACCGCGAAATTTACACGATGGACTGGGATGGCTATAACAAGCACCGAATCAGTTTCTTTCACTCAATCGCGGTATCACCTTCGTGGTCGCCGAACGGAAGGTACATCGCCTACAGTTGCTTTATCAGACGGCGAATTCGCGGTTTGATTCGCCGAAACCTTGATCTACTCATGTATGACGCTAAAACACATCACACATGGATCGTTTCGTCGAGAAACGGCAATAACATGGGCGCGGATTTTTTTCCGGATAACCGGTACTTGCTTGTTTCGCTCACTCACGGTCGCGCCTCGGATATTTATAAAATGTCTCGAAATGGCCATACACTTGTGGCGCTCACCCACGGCCCAGGAATGTCTTTAAACGTCGAACCGGCAATTTCGCCTAATGGCAAAGAAATTGCCTTTTCATCCGACCGGAGCGGCCGACCGATGATCTATACAATGACGAGTTACGGGACGGACGTAAAAAGACGCACTTTCTTGGGGCAATATAATGCCACTCCCGCATGGTCGCCAAACGGCAAAAAGCTGGCGTTTGCAAGCTATGACAAACATAAACAAGCATTTGATATTTTTATCATGAATGCCGACGGAACGGGTCAGGTTTTACGTCTGACTTCGGCCCATAAACCGAACGGCCGATGGGCGAACAATATTGACCCCATTTTTACGCCGGACGGCCGCCAAATTGTGTTTGTAAGCAACCGCAGCGGAAATAATCAACTCTATATTGTCGACACAAATGGCGACAACGAACGACGAATCACCCACGATAATTTGTGGTACTACCAACCCAAATGGGGGCCGTAAACGTTCCCGATTTGCGATCTTATTTGCCGGGCGATATCGCAAAAATTGCGCGATTATCGCCGGCATTTGATCACCATTTGAAGCTTCTCGATAAATTGCCGGCTTCTACAAGCGATCGCTTACGCTTTGACCGTCATCAGGCGTGGTGTGAGGCAGCGATTGCGACACTTCTCAAAAATTCGCCCGCAAAAACAATTTGCGCGCAATGGTCACGGGCGACCGATCAAATTCTTGCACGATATTGGAATGAACTGAATATGTCGGGTCATGACCTCGCGTTTTTCGCTTTGGGTAAGTGGGGAGCTCGCGAACTCAATTTAAGCTCCGACATCGACGTGATATTTATCGCACGCCAAACGCCGACAAGCGAACAGTTCAAGCTTGTCCGCGAGTTTATCCAACTTCTTTCGCAGCCGACGCAATGGGCGTTTGCGTACCGCGTAGACACAGATTTAAAGCCGGGCGGCCGATTTGCACCCATCATCTCTTCAGTTAAACAATTTGAAGATTATTATTGGTCTCTCGGGGCAACGTGGGAGCGTTTAGCTCTTGTGCGACTTCGCGCCGTAACCGGCCCTGAAGATTTGGTTAACGCCGTTTATGATGTCGCCAGTCATTTTTGTTATCGCCGCTATCTCGACTACGGGCTTCTCGAAGATCTCAAACTTTTAAGATCACAAATTCATTTTCACAACGCCGAAAAGGAAATCTCCAACTCGCGTTCGGTCAATTTAAAGTTAGCGCCTGGCGGAATTCGGGACATTGAACTTTTCTTGCATGCGCTTCAAATCATTCACGGTGGCCGCGACCGCAACGTTCGCACGACCTCGACCGATCAGGCAGCGCAAAATCTTCTTGCCGGCGGGCATTTTTCTTCAAACGACATTAGTTTTTTAATTGAATCATATTGGCTATTTCGTGAATTTGAAAATCAACTCCAGGCGATTGATGATCGGCAAACTCACGAGATTTTCGAGACACAAAACCCTAACGAATACGCCGAATTTGCAACCCGCTCCGCCCAAGTAAACGAAATTGTCGCAACAGTTTTGGGCCAGCCGGCTAAAATCAAAGCTTTGCCGGAGTCAATCGAAGAACAGGCCGAGTGGCTCAGCAAGCTTGGATTTTCTATTCGAACAATTACGGATTTATGGCCAAATCTTATTCGTGTTTTGGAGTCGACAGCTAAAACGTTTAAGGACTCTGAGCTTAGACAAAAGGTCCTGCGCGAATTGGTTGAAGCGTGTGCCATAAATGCTCTTGATAAAGATCTTGCGCTGGCAATGGTGCTTGATTTTGTGCAAGCGATTCGCGCCCGCTCAAGCCTCTTATCGCTCCTAGCTCACGAAAATAAGATTCTTATTGAGTTGAGCCGACTCTTTGGATGTTCCCGGTATTTAGGCGGCGTCATCGCTTCGCGGCCCGAACTGCTCGACGGATTTTTATATCGACAAACC
>JAJYHS010000021.1 GCA_021784635.1 bacterium | reverse complement strand
ATCTCGAAGGCCGCGGCATTAACCGTTTGGCGGCCGTGCTAGCCGTTTATTTTGTTTTAACTATTGCGCTTGTTATTTCAATAACTGCACTATTCCCGCTTCTTGCGAATCAATTTTATTCTCTGCGGGCAAGCTTGCCACACTATTTGAACGGATTGACGAAGCTTTTTGATTCCTTTTCAACAACCCTCAATGCGGGATCTGGCGGAACAATTCATGTCGACATCGGAAACCGCGCGCGCGATTGGTTAACGAATTCTTCGACTCAGCTAGCCGGCAGTTTACCCGGTTATCTTTCTGACTCCATTACCGTGTTACTCTTAGCTCCTCTTTTGTCGTTTTTTTTACTCAAAGACGGGCAGTCAATTTCACGTAAAGCTCTTCATATTGTTCCGAATAGCATTTTCGAACTCACTCTCAGCCTGCAAAGCCAAATTACGGCCCAAATCGGACAATTTATTCGCGCGCGTTTACTTGAGTCTGCAATTGTCGGGCTTGTCGTTTTAATAGGGCTTTGGATTGTTGGCTTTCCGTTTCCAATCGTACTTGCGTTATTTGCAGGCGTAGCAAATGTGATCCCCTATTTGGGGCCGCTCGCGGGCGCTATACCTGGATGTCTTATTGCATTTGTAAATGCGGGGTTGGGTGCAAAACTCTTTTTTGTTGTTCTCGTTTATGTTGCCGCGCAATTGATCGATATATTTTTTATTATCCCTTTGGTTGTGGCCCGCGTTGTGGATCTACATCCCATAACCGTCATTTTAGCAGTAATTCTGGGGTCAAAAGCGCTTGGTATTTTAGGGATGCTCATTTCAATTCCTGTTGCGGCGGCCATCAAGGTAATTGTGGTGAGCATTTATCGACATTTGACCGATGATGTGACTGGACCTACACTAGCGCCATGAAGCGTGTATTGGCCGGTTTTGGCCTCTTTTTATTGTTAGGCATAATGGCTGGTTGCGCCTCTGGTCCGCCGATTAATACGCACACGGCCTCTGGTGCGTTTGCATTGGCACAGCGCTATGAAAAAGACGGGCGCTATAATGAGGCCATAAGCAAATATTCAGACGTTAAAAACAAGTTCCCCTACAGCCGTTTTGCGGTTGAGGCTGCCCTGAAAATTGCAGATCTTCAATTTAAAGAAGAAGATTATGTAAGTGCCGAAAGTTCATATCGGCTCTTTAAAGAATTCCATCCTAATTATTCAAAAATTGATTACGTCACATTTCGAATCGGGCTTAGCGTTTTTAAGCAACTTCCCCCGACCATAGATCGTGATTTGTCTTTAGCCGATACCGCAATTAAGAGCTTCAACGATGTAGTCGTCGATTATCCAACGAGCAAATATGCGGGACCGGCTAAAAAGTATATTGAAAAATGCAGAAAAATGCTGGCAGAAAAAGATAAATACATCGCAGACTACTATTATGGGCAGGGCATTTGGATAAGCGCTCTTGGCCGTTACCGCGATCTATTGCGCCATTATCCTCATCAGGGTTTTGGCGCACAGGCGCTCTATGGGGCAACCATGTCCGCCTATCATATGAAGGATTTGGGTCGCGCGAAAATGTATTTTAAACGTTTACTTGAGGAGTATCCAAAATCATCTGAGATCGCAAAAGCGCGAAAGGAAATTTCCAATGGATTTTGATGCTGAACAAGAAATGTTTTCCGCAGCCGAAGAGCACTTTAAAGCCGATCATTACGCAGAGGCCGAATCCCTTCTCAATCAGCTTGTGCTTAAAAACTCGAAGCGCCCCGAAGTGTTTCATATGCTCGGCACGATTTACTATGATCACGGCAAGTTTAATAAAGCCATCCGATCTTTTCGCCGAGCCCTTGAAATCAATCCCGGATATACGGACTCTTCAGTGGGGTTGAGCGTTATTTTAAATGATCTTGGCCGCTACGAAGAAGGTCAAAAAGTTTTTGACGAGGCCCGCGCAATGCTTAGCGTGAAGTCGCCAAACGTCGACCACCATCTAAACGAACGATTTTCGGTAAAACACGACGAACTTGGTGAACTTTATTTGCGTCACGGCCGTTACGAAGAGGCGTTGAGCGAATTTCAGAAGGCTTTGGCTTTGACAAAAATCCGCCAGCCTGAAATTACCGTATCAATTGCCGAGTGTTATATTCACCTTAACAACTTCCCGCTCGCGATTCGGGAGTTGCGGCTGGTCGTGCGCGAGTATCCGCAATTTGTTCCCGGCCGGCTTAAACTCGGCAAATGTTACTACGATTCGCAACAAGTTCCAGAAGCTATCGAGCAATGGGAAGCAGCGCTTCGGTTTGAGCCGACAAACACGGCGGCAAAGGATTATTTGCGTTTGGCTCAAACAATTCAGGTGACATCACTTAATTCTCCTGAGCTTGGAATTTAAAAATAGGGGTTTTTATGGCGCAAGTTAAAGACAATATGATTCCATTTATGACGGCAAAAGAGCTGGACGAAACGGTTGCGACGTTAGCGAAGAAAATTGAAAAAGATTATCCGGATCAGGAAATAGTTATTATTTGCCCGCTAAAAGGCTCGTGCTTATTTGTGGCGGATCTTGTAAGAAAACTAAGCCAGCCCGTGCTTGTGGATTTTGTTCATGTGACTTCTCCAAAAGGCGAATCGGTTCGAATACTAAAAGATATTTCTCTTAATATTTCGAACAAGCATGTCTTGACTGCTGAGGAAATAATTGATGCCGGACGAACCTTGAGTTTTTTGCGCACGCGTCTGCTTGCCGCCCAACCAAAAAGTTTAAAAATCGTGGCTTTGCTTGATAAACCCGCGCGGCGCGAACTTCCAATCAAACCAGATTATGTCGGCCGCACCATTAATGATCGGTTTGTCGTTGGTTACGGTATGGATTCTGAGGAGCTTGGCCGCAATTATAAAGATATATACAATTATGCCAACTAACTTCTCCGTTGCGTAAAACGCTTGCCCTAAGCGAGTTAGCGGCTAAGTAGGGCATTCATTAAAAATAAAAGAATCACTGAAAGAACAAAGGCGGCAAGCCAGGGGCTAATTTTCATACCTTATCACCTGATATTAAGACCGAACCTAATGCTATTAATTCGCTACTTTGTTTCTTGTGTCAAACGATTCGTCCAACAAGGTCATAATCATGGCTCGATGTGATTTTAACATTCACTATCTCGCCTATGTTTGCACGACCATCATTAATGTAAACAAGGCCATCTATATCTGGCGCTTGCTGCGAGGTTCGCGCTTTCAATAACAACTCGGATTCGTCACTAACCCCCTCAACGATAACAGGTAAAATCCGCCCCACCATTGCCGCGTGTTTTTCGCGGCTAATCTTTCTTTGAACCGACATCAATCTTTGATACCGTCGCTCTTTTGTTGCTTCATCAATTTGACCGCTCATCGCTCCCGCTCTGGTTTGCTCTTCCGGTGAAAACTTAAAACAACCCACCCGCTCAAACTTTTGTTTTTTTATGAATTCTATAAGTTCTTCGAACTGTTCTTCAGTTTCACCCGGAAACCCGACGATGAACTGGGTGCGTATAACGGCTTCTGGTAGCGTCTCGCGAATGCGTGATATCGAGGCTTCGATCTCTTCTCTTGTCATACGTCGATTCATTGCCTTTAGAATTTGATTGTTTATGTGCTGGAGTGGCATATCGAAATACTTAACAAGATTTTCACGTTCGCGAATCAATTTCACCAATTCATCCGTCACGCCATCGGGGTATAAATACAGTACGCGAATCCACTTTGCGCCCGACTCGTTAGACAACGCTTTGAGAAGTTCGTACGGCGACTCTTTCGCTGGCGTTACATCGCTTGCATTTTCGCCGGCATTTTTTCTACGCAAATCCCAACCATAATCTGTAAAGTCATGTGAGATCACAATCAGTTCTTTTGCCCCTCCTGCCACTAGAAGTTTGGCTTCAGACACAACAGCTGAAATTTTACGTGACTGAAGATTGCCTCGAATGACTGGAATAGCGCAAAATGCGCACCGTTTTTTGCACCCCTCGGATATTTTAAGATAGGCCCTGTGGCCTTGCGAATTTACCCGCGGTGTACTTTCTTCTTGCAAATACGTCGGCAGGTTAAAAAATCGCTTTTCTTTTGTGCCGTTTTCGCGATTTTGCAAGATCGTTGAAACATTTTGAAATGCGCCGGAGCCAATGAATAAATCCGCCTCAGGCAAGCTCTCGACAAGTTCGTCTTTATAGCGTTGGGTCAGACAGCCCGCCACAATAAGATTCTTAAGACGACCTGATTTTTTAAGCTCGGCCATTTCTAAAATTTTCTCGATTGATTCCCGTTTTGAATCTTCGATAAATCCGCACGTGTTCACAACAACAGTTTCGGCGCGTGTCGCGTCTTCACAAACTTCATAACCGTCTTTTCGAAGTGCCCCGAGCATGATCTCGGTATCAACCAAATTTTTCGGGCACCCGAGAGAAACAAAATGTACTTTTTTATCCCTTTTTTCGTCATTTTTCGTCATGGCTAATTCATCACTGTTATTTGGGCGTTTTTTGGAGGGTGAAACTGAAACAGCGCCTTTCTTAGGCGGGCGGAGAACTGCGTCTGATAAAAGTTAAACTTAGTAAGATTACCTAAATCGTCCGTGTAGCTTAGCTCCTCAATAGACTTTTTCTGAGTATTGAGCCGGATCTGAATAGTCTGAATTCCCTCCGCCGACTTCTTTTTCTTTTCAAGGTTGACCGTGAGCCAGCTATTACCCCGCTTTTCAGATTTTATTTTAAAAAGTCCCCACGCTTTTTCATCACCAAGAAGTAATGCAAGGGGCGCCTCGCTTTGCCTATTAATATCAGAAGATTTAATCTCTAGAACTTGCGGCCTCCCGCCAAGACTTGCTGGGGTAGGTGTTATAACCCACATAAGTGACCGATCAAAGACCACGGTTGTCGGGTTCGGAGCTTTTAAATCAATTCGCACGCGCCCTTTAGAAAGTGAAATCTCGCCATGGCTTATCGTAGTCTGATCAAGGAGTGCAATCGTAACCGTGCGCTTAATTTCGCTCTTTATACCTGTTGCTTTTTGATAACGGCCGATAACCGTCTGGAGCAACTTGAACGACGGCAAAACCGCTCCACGAGCCGCTCCCGCGATTAAAACGGGAACGACAAAAGCGGCAAAAAGAAGTTTGTACATTGCTCGGCACATAGCAGAACAGGTTATATCGAATCAGTTCGGCCCCCGCAAGCGAGGACGATTGAACAGTGTCCATATTTCAAAGTGTTTTGGTTTTCCGAGACTTTTATAGGCTAACAAAGCCGTGCTGCCGGTCGTGATTACGTCATCGACGAAGATATACAAGGTTTGGTCATTTGCAAGCTCGCGGCCAACTTTAAGCTCCAACGAATTTTGCGCCCACCGGCTTACCAAGGATTTGCGTTTCTGCGAGCCCTCACCGCGCCGCTTGAGACAGGGTAAAAATGATACACGCGCAAGTTTTGCAATCTGAAAAGCCAACTCTTCAGCATGGTCCGGTAGGGCTCCGCTTCGGCGCGGAGCCGGAACAATGACCCATTTACGTTTTACTGTTAGTTCTGCGCATTTTTTTAAGTGTGCTCGCAAGGCCAGCATATCCGACGCAAGCGACTCGTAAATTTGCGCCGAGCCACCGCCCTTTAAAGATGTGGCGTACTCCTGAAAAAATGGATGGTCGCGCTCATTCCATTCATAAAGAGATAGCACCGGAATGCCTTCTTGAAATCTAGCCC